>CAZXBG010000108.1:0-14391 GCA_964638865.1 uncultured Chitinophagales bacterium
TGATATTGGATGGAACATTTAATGGGGCTGTATTTATTAGTTTTTTAGCCCAATTAATAAAGTATAAACAGTACAAAATATTTTTAGTAGTGGACGGCCATTCAGCACATAAAACAAAGTTGGTGAATGCTTGGTTAGAAGAGTATAAAAATAAAATAGAATTATTCTTTCTGCCCCATATAGTCCTGAATTGAATCCACAAGAATATGTAAATCAAGATTTGAAAACAAACATAATAGGCAAGAAACGCCCTATCAATAAGGCTCAGATGAAAAACAACGTAGAGAATTTTATGTACAAAAGAAAAAGCGATAAAAAGCAAGTGCAAAAGTATTTCCACGCAAGTCATATCAAATATGCTGCGTAGCGATTTTGTAAGACCTAAATATCTAAGCGATTAATAAGCTGTCTGCCACCTCAAAGCTTGATACGAAGCACAAAACTTCATTTAACCACGGAACCGCCAATTTCTTGTAGGAGGTGCTGTTATGCCTTCGTTGTTCTTTTTCACTCACAGTTGGAGTGTCTGTTTGGTTTGTGCATATTACATTTTGCTATCAAAAAATCTATTCATGCCTGCAAATAGATATTTATTAGAAAGCATATCATCAATTTGCTTCCTAACTTCTCTTCTAACAACTCCATCTGTTAGTTCAATGTAAGCCATTTTAAATGCTCTAAATTTTGTAAAAACCGAATACCTTACATTCTTTAACTCTATTCGATTTATACCATAAAATTCTTCTGCTGCTTTTATATATTTGGAATATTCAGGTTTTGTAGGTGCAATTTTTATTTCCTCTATTGTATCATCGACTTCATAGGCAAAATATGTTACTGGGTCATCAAAATATGGATTTAATAAAAGTGCAGTTTCTGCTTTGTGTTCATTTAAATATTGCTCAAGTGTATAATTCAGAGTAATATCAATAGGGTCAGGTGATATATTCCCTGCTAACTGTTCAATTCTATGGTCTGTTGTTGTTAATGCAATTTGAGGTTCGGGATATTTATTATTATCAATTGGAAAATTATTGCTCTTATAGCTTTGATTACATATTTGGCAGGCATATAAATAGTTGTCATAAGTATAAGCAAGCCACCAATAAATACTTTTAGGTCTGTAATGTTCAACATCTCCATGAGCAACTACTTCTGTATTTGCTTCGCAATATGCACACTTTCCATTACTTTCTTTTTTCAACTGAGTTTTAGCAGTTTTCCAAAATGTGCTTTTAAATTCAATAGATTTGTTTTGGTCATTTAGGAAACTCCTTTGAGCATGCAACAATTCTTTATCTTTATCTTTTTTGTGAGCCCCTCTATATTTTGCATTGATGGCTTTAGCTGTTCTTTTGTGTTCTAAGGTAACCATAAATTATTTTTTTATGTTTAATTGTGTTTCAATTTTTTCTAATAATTCAATTTCCTTCTTACTTGATTCGGGGGACATTCTTTTGGGTAACTTAGTTTTTAGCGTTTGCTTAACAACTTTCATTTTTTCTTTATCAATACTACTCAGTGAATCCCCTTTTGATTTTAATATCTCATATTCTTCTTTAGCTTTTTGAACTTCAAAACTTTCGTCAGTTTCTAATCCAAATACAGGTGTCATTAGCAGTTGATTTACCAGAAGTGATTTTGGAGAACCATTGAATGGTACTATCTCTACGATATTATTAGAGTTTCGCTTTAAGGCAAATAACTCTCCAGTGTCTGCCTGTTGGGCGGTAAGAGGTGAGTGAGTTGTAGCCACCACTTGAAAGTTAGGAAGTTTATTTCCAATAAAGTCCAGTAATTTTCTTTGCCATTTCGGGTGAAGATGCAAATCAACTTCATCAATTAACAACAAACCTCTTGCCTCTAATGGCTTTTTATAGTCTTTAAAAGTTTCAGTTATTCTAAAAAGCAAATCGCCAATCCAAGCAGCCATGTTTTGGTAGCCATCACTTAATTGGTCAAGTGGAATTATTCCATCTACAGTTTGAAACATCACTTGTTTTTTTTCTTTGTCAATAGAATGAAAAGTAATTCCTGGTAAAAAATCTTTCAATGCTTCTTTCACTAAATTTATTCCTTCATTTCCTGAACGGTAATCCAATTCAATTATCCAAGCTGTAAGCGGATTTAGTGTAGAAGCATTGTCAAATAAGTTTCTAACATTAATTGAACGGCCATTTCTACTTTTTTCAAAATTAGAAAACACTTCATTTGATAAGCGTCTGCTAGCACCATAAGCTACAACAAAATAATTGCGGTCAGCATTTTCTATAGCATTATCAATTAAATGGAGTGATGCCTTATTATGAGAAATGATTTTTGAAAGATTATCTCCTCGGTTAAACTTTAAGGAAATAATTCTTTCTTCTCCCTTCTTTGTTTCTAACTCTGCCATAATTGTGCAACTTTTCTCATTGAATTTAATCCAACTATCAGTGTTGCCCAAAAGTTCACCTAAACCATTACTACCTGATGTGACAAGAGCAATTGATTTTAAAATGTTGCTTTTTCCTGTTCCATTCTCTCCTAAAATCAATGTCCATTTTCGGTTTTTGCTTTTTGTTTTTTCAAATGACAATTCAATGTCTGATAGGCATTTGAAATTATTGAGTGTTAATTTTTTTAGAAACATTTTGTTCTGTATTTAGATTGCTATGTTAAATTTTATTTAGGTCGTAAAGTTAAGGTTTTATACATTATTGTTTTAAAATTGGTGTCTAACGGTTGGTTGTCTTTCCTTATTATTGTCGATATTTTATTGTCTTGGTCGGTATTTTACAATGAGGCATAACTCAGAGCGCAGTCGCAGTTGGCAGTGGGCAGATGGTCAACCCCGAACCCAAAACTCATTTCTCCATCAACTCCTTCGCATTTTCCATTGCAGCCTTCGTCGGCTTTTCGCCGCTCAACATTTTTGCAATTTCAGTCAGGCGCTCGTCGGTATTTAATACTTTTAATTTAGTGTTTGTAGTTTTAGTATTGGATTCTTTGTAGACAAACAAATGATGTTGTCCTTTAGATGCAATTTGCGGAAGATGGGTTATTGCGATTAATTGGTGATTTGCAGATAGTTTAACCAATATATTACCCACTTTGTTTGCTATTTCACCGGAAACACCGGTATCAATTTCGTCAAATATTAATGTTGGTAATGCAACGCTTTTTGCAAGTAATGATTTAATGCACAACATGAGTCGGGATAACTCACCCCCACTGGCAACCTTTTTAATGTCCTGTAAGGTAGAACCCTTATTTGCACTGAATAAATATTGAATATGATCTGCGCCACTTTCCGACAAGAAATTATCTGCGTCAAATTCATGTTTGATCTTTAAAACTGCATCTTTCATTCCAACCTCTATTAATAATTTTGATACGGATTGTTCGAGCGTTACAAAAACTGCAATGCGTTTTTCTGACAATTTTTTTGCAGCGAGCGTAGTTTGAATAAATAATTTATTTTGCTCTTTTTTTAATTTTTCAATCTCCTCCTCACTATTGCTGAAGATATTTAATTTTTCTTTTAATTGATCTCTTAATATGATCAGGTTTTCTGTTGAATTGCAATTGTGTTTTTTCTGCAGACGATATAAAATGTTTAACTGTTGGGTGATTTCTTCGCTTCGGGAGGTATTTGCAACTACTAATTCTGATTTATTTTCCAGGTCTCTGGTAATGTCTTTTATTTCGATATAACCCGATTCTAACCGCTGAATATAACTTTCAAGTTCCGGAGTGTATTTTACAATGGCGTTTAACTGCGTGATCACTAAGCGTAAATTTCCTGATACATTTACAATATCATTCTCCAGTAACGCAACACTCTGAATTAAATTTCTTTTAATTTCCTCTGCATGGGTAAGTTGTGTCAGTTCGGATTCCAATTCTACCTGATCTATAGTATCGAGTTCCGCTTTATCGAGTTCTTCGAATTGAAATTCAATAAAATCTTTTTCACTCAACGCTTTACTTGTAATTTCCTCTGTTTCGCGTAATTTTTTACTACACAATTTCCAACTGTGATATTGTGTTTTATAGTTATCCAATAATTCTTTTGTATTGGCCAGTGCATCAATAACAGTCAACTGGAAAATAGAATCACCAAGATCCATAGTTTCGTGTTGCGAGTGTATGGTGATCAGTTTGTCGGATAATTTTTGTAATACATTTAAATTTACCGGTGTATCGTTTATAAATGCACGTGATTTTCCATTATCGGTTAACTCTCTGCGAATTATAGTCAGATCTTCATAATCTATATTTTCATCCTCAAAAAAAGATTTTAATCCGTAATGAGATATTTCAAATTCGGCTTCAACAACACATTTTTTATCCTTACTGAATAAAACTTTACTATCGGCACGTTCACCAAGAATTAAACTGAGTGCACCCAATAAAATAGATTTTCCGGCACCTGTTTCTCCTGTAATAATATTCATCTTATCAGAAAAAGGGATCTCCGCCTCATTAATTATTGCATAGTTCGAAATGCGCAGTGTTTTGAGCATACGCAAATTTAAGAAAATATGAGGGAATGGGCTGTTTGAAATACGTTTTGTCATACAAATAGGTGGTTAACCGCTTACAATTGATCACTTAGCAAATGAGTAATGAGTAATGAGTTTTACTAGGGGATAACCGGAGGTGTAATTTTCGTCAGAAACTATTGATTCAATCGGAGCGGTTAATAAACATACTTTTCACTTTTCACTTTTCACTTTTCACTTTTCATTCCCTCCCCCCATTAAATTCTTTGTAAATGTCTAAAATCCTGAATCGCAAATTCTAATTTTGTTTATATGAAAAAATGGATACTTCCAATAAGCCTTTTATTACTTTTTGTTTTTGAAATTTTGGGTATTTATTTCACAATGCCGTTCCCGGCCAGTCAATATGACAATACGATCGGCATTGCATGGTTTTTTCATAAAAATCTGCTTTGGATAAGAGGGTTTTTTCTTTTAGTGGTGATATGGCAGGCATATAAACTTATTGGCCATAAAAAATTTGGACGATTAAGTTTTACGGTGTTTTTTCTGATTTTATATTCTTTGATAGCTTATTTTATCAATTTCAAAATGAATGCCGATAAAATGTTTTATCAGCCTGAGAATAAAATATTCGTTTCCGGAACCGACAATAAAGTTGCTGCGGAAAAGTTGATAATTGGAATAGTGTTAAATGGTGAGGCAAGGGCTTATCCCATTGAAATAATTGGATATCACCATCAGGTGCGAGATTTAGTTGGGGGACAAGAAGTGATGGTTACCTATTGCACGGTTTGCAGAACCGGTCGTGTATATGATCCTATTGTGAATGGGCAAAAAGAAAATTTCCGTTTGGTGGGAATGGATCATTTTAATGCAATGTTTGAGGATGAAAGAACCGGCAGCTGGTGGAGGCAGGCAACAGGAGAATCTATTGCAGGTAAATTAAAAGGAACAAAACTTCCGGAAATATTTTCTGAACAAATGACTCTTGCTGCTTGGACAAGAAAACATCCCCAAACAAAAACAATGCAGCCGGATACTGTTTTTTTAAAACAATACAAAGATCTTACAGGATTTGATGATGGAACTATAAAAAGCGACCTCGAACGCAGGGATGAGAATGCTTTTCAATTTAAATCTTGGGTGGTAGCTATTCAAATCAATTCAAAATCAAAAGCTTACGACTGGAACCATTTGCTTAAAATGAAAGTAATTAATGATGATTTTGAAAAAACACCGGTCTTATTAGTAATTGAAAATGACAATAAAAGTTTTCATGTTTGGAACAGAAATGTTGAGAATGAAACATTGCAATTTACACCTGGGGAAAATGGTATTAATTTCCGCGACCTTAATTCGAATTCGTCATGGAATTATGATGGAATTTGCACCGAAGGTGTGTTTGTTGGAAAACAATTGGTAGCCATTAAATCAAGCCAGGAATTTTATCACGCATGGTTGCAATTTAATCCGGGAGGAGAGGAGTATAATAAAAAATAAAATACACCAAAAGCTTCGAAAGCAGATCTACTTACCGGTCAGCAACTCCTGATAACTATCTGCATTTACGGGATCTAATCTAATTAAATAAGAGATTCCTTTTGCTTTTTCAGCGGGTGGTGCCTTTGAATATATGCCCAATAATTCGTCGCTTTTTGCGCTGAAAAATAATTGCATAACCATGCTGTTCGGCTGTGTGCGGTTAACATTATCGAGAGTTTGTAATGCCTTTGTAATTGTGGAAACAGGTTTAATCTGGTCGTTATACATATTGTCGAGCCCCTGACGATGGTATTGATAAAATACATCTCTTACGACAGAAAATTTGGCGTCCATTAAATTATTGATATACCAATATCTGTTCCTGGTTCCGTCATAACTTTTCCAACCTTTTGAATCACTATTCGAAGCCTGATTAACAATAGTTTGTGCTTTTACAAAATATTTATCACCACCTTTTAATGCAAAAGAATCATAATCCAACCCAATAATAATATACGCATAATAAGCTAACATGGCGGTCAGATTATTGGTGTATTGATTTTCATTGTATTCAAGTGGTTGATATTCAGAATAAATAAATTCAAAATCTTTATCCTGAAAATTAAATAAAGTGGAATTATAATCTGACCCAAAAACAGGTCTGCGGGAAACTATACTCGTTTGTGCTCTGAATTTATCGCTGGAAAGTTCTTCTGTAATGGAAATTAATATCTGACATTCAATTCTTTCTTCCGGAAGAAAAACATCATCTGTCCATTTGCGTGTATTCATAAATTCGAATATCGCAGTTTCTAAAGTTTTAAATATTTTGGGATCAGTTTGTGTTACTTTTTCGGCATTAATAGTAACAGCACAATTAATTTCCTGTGCAAATAATTGCGACCCGAAAAAAACAAAAGTTAGAATTATTAATATTTTACGCATGGGTCATTTTTATAATTTGGTTAACAATATCCAGGGCCACTTCCTTCTTACTCTTCAATTCAAAGTTAATCAGAGTTTTATTCTTGTCCAATATCGAAATTTTGTTCGAATCGAGCTGAAATCCCGCCCCAACATCCTCCAATGAGTTCAAAATGATCATATCCAGATGTTTGTCGTTCAGCTTTTTTTCTGCATTTGCCAAACCATCATTCGTTTCCAGCGCAAACCCTATTACCAGTTGTGAAACATCCTTTAATAAGGCCATTTCCTTCAAAATATCAGGTGTTCGTTTAAGTTGCAACATCATACCATTTCTATTATCGGCAGTCTTTTTAATTTTTTCTGCTGACGGATCTTCCGGTGTAAAATCTGCAACTGCAGCAGCTCCAATAAAAATGTCGCTTAACGGGAACTGTTTTAAACATGCCGCATACATTTGTTCCGCATTTGTTACCGGAATGGTTTCTATTGAAATGTCATTCGTGGTAACCTGAACAGGACCGTGTATTAAAGTAACCTCAGCACCTGCATCTGCAAAACATTCGGCTAAAGCAAAACCCATTTTTCCCGATGAATAATTTCCTATGAAACGAACCGGATCAATGGCTTCGTATGTGGGCCCTGCTGTTATCAATACTTTTTTCCCAATAAGTGGTTTTTCTATGGAGGAAAAGAATTTATGCAGTTGTTTAACAATATTTTCCGGTTCAGGCATTCTTCCATCTCCGAATAATCCGCTGGCCAATTCGCCACTTTCGGGTTGCAGAATAATATTGCCGTATTTAATTAAAGTGTCAATATTATTTTTTGTTGCAGGATGTTTCCACATATCGAGATCCATGGCCGGAGCAAGCATCACTTTACATCGGGAAGACAAATACGTTGCAAGTAAAAAATTATCACTTATTCCAGCAGCCATTTTTGCAATGGTATTTGCAGTTGCGGGAGCAATGAGAAAAATATCCGGCCACAATCCCGCTGAAACATGATTGTTCCAGGTACCATCGCTGCTATTATAAAAGTCAACAGCAACGGGGTTTTTCGAAAGGGTGGAAAAAGTTAAGACCCCGATAAATGCTTTCGCATCCGGGGTCATAATTACTTTAACCTCTGCACCTTCCTTAATTAATAATCTGGTAAGATGAGCGCATTTGTAAGCGGAAATTCCTCCGCACACACCTAACAGAATTTTTTTGCCCGCTAAGGACATTATTTTATTTCTTTTACTTCTTTTATTTCAGCAACAGGAGCAGCAGTTTCGCGTTCGCGCCAGTATAATTTCTCTTCTAAAAATTCATCTAATGCTACGATAGTTGCCTTAGGTAATTTTTCATAGAATCTTGAGATCTCTATCTGTTCGCGATTTTCAAACACCTCTTCCAAATTGTCCTGATGTGTTGCAAATTCTTCCAGCTTGCTGTGTAATTCTGTGCGAATCAACTGCGTGATCTGCTCAGAACGTTTAGAGATCATATGAATAGATTGATAGATGTTTCCGGAAACATTCTGGATATCTTTCAAACTTTGCACCTCTATTTGAGGTGATAATTGCGTATTAATCTTCTTTAGTGAACTCATTACAATTTATTTTATAGGTATTAATTTCGGTTAATGCTTTTTTTTGAAGATCTATACTTCGCTCCTGAAGCGATTTTGCCTGATCATCCTTTTTACTTTCGGGATATCTGGAAATAAAATCCTGATAACTTTCCACTGCTTTATCATATCGCTCCTCTTTACGGCAAATCACACTTTGACCTGCATAATTAAAATAGCTGCTTAATATCTTAAAACTGATATCTTCCGCATCTTTAGTATCGGGAAATTGCAGTAAAACGTTGTTAAAAGTAATTGCTGCTGCCTGATAATCTTCCGTTGCATAATAAAGTTCCGCACTGTATATCAGTTTCTCCTCAAGTTTGGCTCTTAGTGTATCCATATAAGCATTTGCTTTCGGGGCTAAGGAACTTGTCGGATATACATCGATAAAATATTGAAAAGCTTCAATGGATTTATACGAATAGGTTTGATCCAACTGATAACGCGGTGATGCATCATACATTGATCTTGCACTCATATACAGCGTTTCTTCTGCTTCTCCCGAAAGAGGAAATGTTACAAAAACCTGTTTGAACAAGGTGGCTGCAGAAAAAAAATCGCCCTGACCATAATAACAATAGGCCATGTAATATCTTATCTGTTTTTCTTCTGCGGAACCTATCTTCACGGTTAGCAACTGATCCAGCAATGGCAGGGCACGGGCGTAGTCGCCTTTGTTGTAGTATTCCTTCGCTTTTACGTACTTTAATTCAAAGTCGTCGCTCTTCAATATTTTATCATATTGACATCCGGTGAAAACTCCGAAAGAAAGTAGTATAATTGTGATGGCAATTACCCTTGTCTTATGCATAAGAGGCGCAAAGTTAATAAATATAAACGGTAAACGTAAGTATCGTATTTTTATTGAAAACTTAGCCTAAAATTTTTTAGACCAAGTTTAACGTAATATCTTTGCACACTTTTTAGAGTAACAACCAAAATAACGCTATGGATATTTTTGACAAATTACGGAAAGACAGAGGCCCTTTAGGCAAATGGAGCGATGTGGCTCATGGATATATGATGTTCCCGAAATTGGAAGGAGAGATAGGGCCCCGTATGTTTTTCAGAGGAAAGGAGCGCATTACCTGGAGTTTGAATAATTACCTCGGACTCGCAAATCACCCGGAGGTGAGAAAAGTAGATGCGGAAGCTGCAGCGCAATGGGGAATGGCATTTCCGATGGGAAGCCGCATGATGAGCGGGAATTCTGATCAGCACGAACAACTGGAAAATGAATTGAGTGCCTTTGTGATGAAGGAAGATACTTTTCTGTTAAACTATGGTTATCAGGGTATTATGAGCGCCATTGATGCAATTTGTAACCGTCACGATGTGATCGTTTACGATGCGGAAAGTCATGCATGTATCATTGATGGCGTGCGCTTACACCAGGGAAAAAGATTTGTTTATCGACACAACGACATCGAAAATTGTGAAGTGCAACTTAAACGCGCTACCGAATTGATACAGGGAACTCCCGGAGGAATTCTCGTGATCACAGAGGGTGTTTTCGGAATGGGTGGTGATCAGGGTAAATTAAAAGAAGTAGTTGAACTCAAAAAGAAATATGATTTCCGCTTGTTGGTGGATGATGCTCATGGTTTTGGAACAATGGGAGAAACGGGAGCAGGAACAGGAGAAGCACAGGGATGTCAGGATGGAATCGACCTCTATTTTTCTACTTTTGCTAAATCAATGGCAAGTATTGGAGCATTTATTTCGGGTGAAAAAGCTGTCATCTGGAATTTGAGATATAATTTACGTTCACAGATCTACGCTAAATCATTACCCATGCCTATTGTGATCGGCAATTTAAAACGATTGGAATTATTGCGCAGCAAACCTGAACTCAAAGCAAAACTCTGGGAAAATGTAAATAAACTCCAGGAAGGTTTTAAAAGTAGAGGTTTTGATCTCGGAAAAACAAATAGTCCTGTAACTCCTGTATTTTTAAAGGTGAGTATTCCCGAAACAATTAACCTTGTGGTTGACCTGAGAGAAAATCACGGCATTTTCTGTTCAGCTGTTACTTATCCGGTTATTCCTAAAGGAATGCTCATGTTGAGGATAATTCCAACTTCATCACATTCCGATGAAGAAATTCGATTAACTCTTGAGGCGTTTGAGGCAATACGGGAGAAAATTGAAAGCGGAGTATATCTTGCACAGGAATTGGCAAAGGTTTAACCTTTATTAGCATCTTATTATTCCTTTTTAACAAATTTGCGAACCAATTAAAATTATCTGTAATTGAACCTGCAGGTAATGGTAATTTTTGTAATTTTAAACACATATTTTTTTATGAACATGCAACAGAAATTTAACCAACTCAAATCCCTCATTAACCTTGCAGAAGAAGACATGCAAAAATTTACTACTAAAGGAAACAAAACCGCAGGAACGAGGCTGCGAAAATCGTTGCAGGATATAAAAGATATCTCTACAGAAATAAGAAAAGAAATTTTGGAATCTCGAAAAATGAAAGCCTAAACCAATTGATAATTGACAATTGAGAATGAGGGCATTAAATTGGGAGGAAAATAATAGATATTATTGGATGAAGAATGGAGAATTGAAAATGGAGTTTACCTAGAAGGAAAATAATATAAAATAATGGGGTTTTAATGAACAATTTTTAATTGACAATTGGGGTCTAAATTGGGAAAAAATATTTGAACTATCAATTAATCAGTATTTAATTGATACTTTTGAAAAAAGCATATTGATAATTTAAATTAAATGTGATGAAGGGAAATGTGGTGCGAGAAAAAAGTATCGTTTTTGCTATAGATATTGTTAATGGCTGAGGAATTACAAGAGAAAAAAGAATTTATTATCTCCAAACAATTATTGCGCTCCGGAGTTTCTATCGGTGCATTGGTAAGAGAAGCAGAACAAGCGGAAAGTAACAAAGATTTTATACATAAACTATCCATCTCTTTGAAAGAAGCGCATGAAACTGAATACTGGTTGGAGTTGCTTTTTAAAACAAATTATTTTACAAAGGAAAAATTCGAGGAATTGTTAAGCAAGACCGGCGAGTTGATACGTATTTTAACAAGTATAATTAAGACTTCAAAATTAAAACTTATGGTTAATTAACGATCACTATTTTAAATAAAGTCATTTTATAACATATTATAAAAATAATTAATCTTGCAAATAGTCATTGTGCAAGTTAGCATATAAATGGCAGATAAAATTGTCAATTGTCAATTCTCAATTCCCTCCCGATTTTACTTTGAAGTTCGTCACTCACTTTAAAGAGCGGCAATCTAACCTTTTCGCCACAAATGCCTATTTGTTTAAGCGCTGCTTTTACGCCAGCAGGGCTTCCTTCTTTAAATATAAGTTCAGTGAAATTAAGAAGGTCGAGATGTAATTTATTTGCAGCAATAAAATCTTGGTTTAAACTTAAACGCACCATTTCAGTAAATGGTTTAGGCAAAACATTTGCAACAACGGAAATAACACCTTTCATTCCTGTTGCAATAAATGGCAATGTAATTGGATCGTCACCACTGATCACCAAAAATTGTTTTGGAGCATCGCGGATTATTTTCATACACTGCATAAAGTTGCCGCTCGCCTCTTTTATGGCAATTACATTATTGGTATCCTTTGTTATGCGCAAAGTGGTTTCTGCTTCCATGTTAGAGCTTGTTCTGCCGGGAACGTTATATAAAATAATTGGGAGGCTGGCATTTTTATCAATTTCAATATAATGATGGTATATTCCTTCCTGTGAGGGTTTGTTATAATATGGTGATGCAATTAATATCGCTTCCATATTATTTTCAGAAGTTTTGCCTGCTGTATATTTTTTAATCGAGCGGATGATCTCCGCAGTATTATTTCCGCCGAAACCGCCAACAACCGGCACTCTTTTATTGGCTATTTTAACAGTAAAATCAAGAATCGAAAATCTTTCCTCCTCACTTAGTGTCGAACTCTCCCCTGTTGTTCCCATGCTAACCAAATATTCCACCCCACCTGAAATTACATGTTCAATTAATTTCTCCAATCCCGAAAAATCAATACTATCGTCTTCCCTAAACGGAGTAACCAAAGCAACCCCTGTTCCTATAAATTTGTTTAATATATTTTGATTGTAGTTATGCATTGTTTTTATTTTTCAATTGTAAAGGGTTTGGGGTCAGGAGTCAAGGGTCAATAGTCATTAGTTAATAGTTATTGGTCGAGGTGGTCCCGATAGCTATCGGGAGCTGTTTAATTCTCCATTCTCCATTCAATTCCCATTCCCCTTCACCATTCTCAAATACCTCTCCACTTGTTCCAGATAGTCATATACATTTTCATTATCCATGTGCATCATAAAATCGTAACAATAAGTTTTTTTATCATCAAATTTACCGATACGCAATTTTGCTTTGGAGTAGGTAGAAACATATTCAAGTGGACGAATTGTTTTCATGGAAGTATTGATCAGTACATCAAATTCACGTTCAATAAAATGTTTAATCTTCGGTGCTTTTGGAATTCCGAACCAATTCATATCTTTTTGAGTGATCCAGATAATTTCTTCTTGTTCAAATGGGGGTAATTTTTTTACATAACCGAAAAAGAATAGTTTTTTTCCATCCGCTGCATATTTATGTACTGTATTTAATAATTCACGTAAAGCAATGGGGTTGGATCCATCCACTAAAAATGCCATGGATTTTATTTGATCATATTCTATTGTTTGTCTTGCATGGGTATCTGTATAAGGTTTGGAGCGTATAAATCTCCCGAACAGACTATTTTTTATTTTTCTTATCACTATAATTTATAATTATACAGAGGGCATTTCTTTATTTACTTCCTCATACATGCCCATCGAACCTAATTTTTCTATGCGCTGATTAATTCTTTCTTCTGCCTCCAATGCACCTAATTCTTTCAAATGTTTTTTCAAATGTTTTTTCAAAAGTTTAGCCATTTCTTCGGCATCAGAATGTGCTCCGCCAACGGGTTCTTTTATAATACCATCGATGATCTTATTTTTATAATTATCTGAAGCGGTCAATTTTAATGCTTCCGCAGCAGTTTCTTTAAAATCCCAGCTTCTCCATAAAATACTGGAGCAAGATTCCGGAGAGATAACCGAATACCAGGTATTTTCCAACATAAATACTTTGTCGCCAATGCCAATTCCCAAAGCTCCACCGGAAGCTCCCTCACCAATTATTACACATATTACAGGAACTTTCAACAAGGTCATTTCATATAAATTACGAGCTATCGCTTCTGCCTGTCCCCGTTCTTCAGCCTCCAATCCGGGATATGCACCCGGTGTATCAATTAAGGTAACAATGGGTCGGTTAAATTTTTCCGCGAGTTTCATAAGTCTAAGTGCTTTTCGGTAGCCCTCAGGATTTGCCATCCCAAAATTGCGGAACTGTCGCATTTTAGTGTTTATCCCTTTTTGATGGCCAATAAACATTACTGACTGTCCGTCAAGACTTCCAAAACCTCCAATTATGGCTTTATCGTCCTTTACATTGCGATCACCATGCAGTTCTACAAAGTTTTCGCACATTTTTTCAATGTAAAAAAGGGAATAGGGTCTGTCGGGGTGGCGACTCAACTGCACCTTTTGCCAACCGGAAAGATTATTGTAGATCTCCTTTTTAAGGTTGGATATACGTTCCTCCAATTCTGCCGCAGGAGCTGTAATATCAATCTTTTGCTTTTCACCCAAGTGCTTCAGCTTCTCCAGTTCTTCATACAGCTCGGCAATGGGTTTTTCGAAGTCAAGAAATACCATGAGGCAAATTTACGAAAAATGATGATGAGGGGGAGGAGGGGTATCGGGTATCGGGACACGTGTAGCGGACAGTTAATGAGTAATGAGTGATGAGTAATGAGT
>CAZXBG010000109.1:0-14311 GCA_964638865.1 uncultured Chitinophagales bacterium
AAAAATATATTTCACAAATACTTCCGAAATATCAGCCTATAACATCAAATACGGCAGAAAACTGATTTTAGAAATGATTCCTCGTGGTGGTTGTACTGTTACGATATAGAAACCAAAACTTTAAAAACACTTATAAGTGGCACCTATTTTGGCAATGGAGTAGTGGTTTCAAAAAACGAAGATTATTTATTAATGGTAGAAACAACCAAATACAGAATTTTAAAATATTGGCTTAAAGGGGCTAAAGCTGGTACCACTGAAATTTTTATCGACAATCTACCGGGGTTTCCAAATGGAATTTCAATAAGAGAAAACGGAACTTATTGGTTAGGATTTACGACAAAAAGAAATGATGCATTGGATAAAATACATCCGAAAATTGGAATGAAAAAACTGGTGTATAGTTTGCCCAATTTTTTACAGCCCAAAGCTGATAAGTTTGGAATGGTTATTAATATTTCTGCAAATGGAAGCATAATAGACACCTTTTTTGATACCAAAGGTAAAACATTGTTCGAAGCAGGGTCTGTAAAGGAGCATAATGGGTATTTGTATATAGGTGGAGATGTTATTCCTTACATTGGTAAATACAAAATGTAAGACGATGATAGAACAAGGCAATACTATCATCAATGTTCTCATACGCCGTGGTTGGTGAGAAACACCAACCACGGCTTTCACTGCTACATCCAAATCACTTTTTTAACCACCACATCATCACCGGAAATTATTTTTATCCAATAAATTCCGGAGGCGAGATTATTACGTTTTATTTCTATTATTTCGGAAGCATTAAATTCTCTTTTTTGTAAAATTTTTCCGGAGTTATCGGAATAGATTAATGTAATGTTATTATTTGCTATTGTTTCTATATTAATAAATACAGATTCATTTGCCGGATTAGGGAAAACGGAGACAAAAAATGTTGTTTTATTTTCATTTATAGAAACAGTACAATCAGCATCAAATTCTGTTGTGGGAGATCCTTCGGGGCAGCCGGCAAACCAATTTTCCGGTTCATTCATTTTACCGGTAGCATCGAGCAGTTCCAGTGTTTTGCCTAATCCATCTGCTTCGAGCGGCCAGGGTAAAATATCGTCATACATTATTGTGAATTGTATTACTCCCGCATTATCTATTAACCGCAATTCCTCTCCACTTCCATTTAAACCAAATAAAAAAGGACCGGTAACATTTGTGATGATTGGATGACGCGCATCAAATTTTGTAAGATCATTTGCAACAACATATCTTTCCCCTGCATTTAAAATTGTACCAGGTAAAAAGGTATATAACAAAGTATCTTCATCATCAACAAATTTCCACCCTGAAATATCGATATCAATAGCAGTGGTATTCCATAATTCGACCCAGTCGCCGGCATCGGTTACCGTTGCACTGCGGTAATTAATTTCGCCGAAAACTATGTCGTTTTCGCAAGCAGTGTAATAAGTGCCTGGTGAACCTCTTAAACAACCATCGAACCAATTGGAAGGGTTATTAGGATCTGCTCCGGGAGTGATTAATTCCAATGTTCGTCCCGTTCCATCGGCACCTTTTGGCCATGATAAAGAATCGGAATATGCAACATTAAATATCAGGTTGTTACCGAGATCAAACAATTTAATATCGTCGCCGTTGTTATCGAAATTAAAATAAAATCCACCCATAACATTTGTAACACCGGGATAAATACTATTGAATTTTTCGATATTTTCTGCGATTACCAAATAATCATTCGGATCGAGTTGAGTATCGAAAGGAATATTAAAAATATACGCGTCAGATCTGTCCTTTAAATTCCAATCGCTTAAATCAATAGGTATGGCGCTATTATTATATATTTCCACCCAATCGCCAGCATCAATGGAATTATTGCTGTTGTAATTAATTTCAGAAACAATTATTTCCGGAATTGTTTCCGTACCATTAAATATTGCAACAAAAGGTTCCGATTCATCGAGATTAATGGTAAGCGTTGCTTCGGTAGATCCAAGAGGTATAAGCGCATTTGCTTCCCAATTGCTAAATGTATATCCGGGATTTGCTATGGCAGATATTGTAACCGGTACTCCATCAAAATAAATGCCAGTCCAAGGTGATACTCCGGGAATTATCGTATTAATTTTGATATACCCTGCTCCTTCAGGTTCAACCGACAATGTTATGGTTCGTTGTCCGTCAAGATCAAATGATGTGTTAGTATGCGTTCTTGCGGTATTTCGCCTGGTCACATTATAATCAATTACATAATCTAAATAATAATCCATTGTCCCGATTGTAGGTTCACCCCAAACTTCTACCTGATGCGGTATTTCCGAAGCAATAGAGTCGCGCATTTCATACATTATCGAATCAAAATTTTCTGATTTATAAATTGTATTTATAAGATCGGCAAATCTGTTCACGAAATAATTTCTCAATTCGGTATTATCTACCACTTTATCAAAAATTTGTGAGAAAACATTTGGATAGTATGGGTTACGAGTTAACTCGATATAATTATCAGAAGGAACAGAACCAAAATATCCCATTGCTCCATCCATATCGTACATTAAAAATCTCCATTTACCTCCATTTTGTTCGCGCCATAATTTGGTATTATTTACACCCCAGTAATATCCACCAAAATCAACATTTTGATAATAAATCTCTCCGATATAATAATCCATATAATTTTTTACATCAACATTTGCTTCAAACTTATTATAAAAATCGTCGGTTACAGGATCCAGTGCCATCAATTGATAATATAAATTAATAAATCCTGTATCACTTCCATTGAGTGCTCCCCATGCATTTAAAAAATCAACTGTATTATTATCGATACCATAGTTACTTTCGACAAAATGTTCATCAGCTTTTTCGCGAATTTCATATAATCCCCATGGTTCGCCGTTTATAAATAACATGCAAGGTTGCCATTCTTCATAATCGATATGCGTTTCTTTCATCACTTTTGCAAGAACTGCATCCTGAAATTTATAAGTCCAAACATGCTGACCACCATTTCTTAAATTAAAATTATTTATTGAATTTAATTCCGGTTTCGCACCAAATAAAGGATAATCTAATTCGCCGTCGTATTCGTTTTTAAAATCTACGCGAAAACCTTTTTGAGCCTCTGCCCTGCTCCAGCCGCCATGTATTTCCAGTGCCATATCCTTATTCCATTGTGGAATTCCATCTTCCGTAAAATATTCAATATGTGCAAAACGCTCCCATGGTTCCCAGAAATTTGCACCATAATAGGGATAAGCACCATCATAACAACAACCTAATTCATAAATACCCGTGTCGAAATCAAATAAACTTCCCGGATCAATAGAAATTGATAATATGGGAAGTGTATATTCATCTTCATTAATAAAATACGTTTGTTTGATCATTTTTCCCGGCAATAAAATTCCGGAGCTAAAACATTTTGCGGAGATGACAGTATTTTCATCAATAATAATCGCATCAGTATAAATTGGTGACATTTCTGTAACTTCGGAACCATCGGTTGTATAATGTATAATAGAAGTTGGTGAAACAGAAGAAATGGATACTATTTGAATTCCGGTATAAAATCCGGAGTTAATAGAAAATACAGGATCTGGCTCATAACCTCCATAACAAAAGGCAGTGTTATTTGAAATGAAAGGAGATATGCCTGTAGTAATGCACCAACTTCCCGCATCAGGAATACGTGCAATACTTTGTGATAAAGCCAGGTCGCCTGTATATTTCGAATCGAGTATAATTCCGGTTACATCCGATAAATAAATTGTTTCTCCAGTGTTGCTTATTTTAAAATTTGTCTGATTGTATTCCATTGAACCGGGAAACCATGCGGGGACATCCTCGAAATATTCTACTTCATTATTAATTCCAAACGACAACCAGAAATTAGAACTGAGATCGGAAGATGCAAAAGCAGCATTATGTACTTGAACACATAAAAAATTTGTGCCTTCTATCAACAAACTATTAATTATTGCGGCAGAAATTTCCCATAATTCAGGATCATATCCTGCATACATTGCGGCTTCATGATCAAGAGTAGCCAAAGTGTTATAAGCAGGTGGAGTGCCGAAAATATTTGTAGAACGCGCAATTTCCACTCCATTTAAATAGGCAATAAATGCATCGTCGTAATCAGCATGAAATTTTGCATTTTCCAAAACTGTAAGATCTGTTACATTAAAAGATTGGCGCATATAAACAGAAGGTGTAGTTCCAATTACGGTATTATCGTCACCATCACCATAACCAATTCCTCCATCGCCGATTAACCAACTAATATCATTAAACCCCGGAGTTTCCCAATCGGAGGGAGGTTCGGAAGTGCCAACGAAATATCTCCATACATCATCATTATTAACTGCTGTTTCCCAGTGATTGATATTGGTAATGATATTTTTTCCATTTGCCAATACCAATACATAAGAATCAGGATTTATTGTCAGGGCCGGAAATTTCCATTTCAATGGATTCAAAACATCATCGCTCAAACCATAATTCCATAAGTTTACAGGAGTTGCACCGGCGTTATAAAGTTCTATCCAATCACTTTGTTCGCCACTTATATCAGTTATGGTTCCTCTGGATGCAATTTCATTAATTACAACCTGACCCTTTAAAACGGAAGAAAATACTATAAATAACCCCAATAAGTATTTGTATACATTCATATGTGTGGCGTATATTAAGTCAAAATTAACAAATTATGAAGATCAAAACCAAATTCACCTTTCCCATAACGATAAGGCACTTAAATTTGCACTAAAGATAAGTATAGCAAACAGCAAAACAATTCATGGTATTTCCAGATAAATTTTTAACCCATTTATTATCCTGCCCGGGATTTGATCAAGAGCGATTTGTAGCTGCGCATGAATTAAAACCTCCTGTTTCGTTGCGTTTGAATGATAATAAAAAATATGCGCATTCTTTTTTAACCAAGGTTCCCTGGAGTGAAAACGGATATTATTTAGCGGAGCGACCACAATTTGTTTTTGATCCATTATTTCATGCCGGAGCCTATTATGTTCAGGAAGCCTCCGGCATGTTTGTGGAATATATATTAAAGCAAATACCTGAAATTAATCAGCAATTAAAAGTGTTAGATCTTTGCGCAGCACCGGGAGGAAAATCTACCATTATTGCCTCTGTTATAACGGAGGAAAGTTTGTTGGTGAGTAATGAAATTATTAAAACGCGTATTTCAGTATTAAAAGAAAATCTTACAAAATGGGGCAAAACAAATGTGGTTGTTAGCAATAACGACCCGGTTGATTTTAAAAGCTTGCCGGAATTTTTTGATCTGATATTAGTAGATGCACCCTGTTCCGGATCGGGATTATTCAGGAAAGATAAAGCCTCAATGCAGGAATGGAGTGAGGAAAATGTTTTCCATTGTCAAAAAAGACAAAAAAGAATATTAAATGATATACTTCCATCACTAAAAGTTGGTGGTAAATTAATTTACACTACCTGCAGTTTCAGTAAGGAAGAAAATGAAGATATTGTACAATATTTAATAACCGAATCTGGCATGTCGGTTGAACAATTAAATATTCCGTCCGAATGGAATATTATCTCCACAGAATTCGGACATCGGTTTTATCCTGACAAATTAGCAGGGGAGGGTTTTTTTGCATGTATATTACGTAAAAATATAGAAAATAAATCACAGGGAGATATTGGTTCAGGCTCCTACATGCCTTACGCAGCAGCGAGTTTGGAGGAGGTGAATAACATAACTCCTTATATAATTAATCCCGAAAAATACATTTTTTTTATATTTAAGGATTCCATATTTAGCATACAAAAAGAGTTTTATAATACAATTAAAAAATTAGCCTCCTGCTTAAGAGTGGTGCAGGCAGGAACAGAAATAGGAAAATTAATACGAGGAGAATTAATCCCTGCACATGCATTTGTTATGAGTAAATTGTTGAATACTGCAATTCCAGCAATTGAAATTGATGAGTTAACCGCTATACAATATCTTAGAAAAGAAAATATACTGATCAATACTGATAAGTCAGGTTGGGCAATTTGCACCTATCAAAATATTCCCTTAGGCTGGATAAAAATTTTACCGAACAGGGTAAATAATTATTATCCGGTGGATTGGCGTATCAGAAAATAAATTATTTATCCTTAGGAGTTGCAGGTATACAATCAGGTATTTGAAAATTTATCGGCAGATTAAAATACACTCTTACCGGTTTACCATTTTGTTTTCCCGGGTTCCACGCAGGCATATTTTTAATTACCCTTAATGCTTCCTCATCGCAACCATAACCGATCCCTCGCAAAACCTTAACATCTTCATTAATAGAACCATCCTTTTCCACTATAAACTGTAAGTATACTTTACCGGATATACAATGAGTCATTGCTTCCTTCGGATAATTAATATTTGCAGACAGGTAAGCATACATAGCCTCCTTTCCTTCCTTCCATTCAGGACTAAATTCAACAAATGAATAAATGGGATCAGCAGGAACACTATCTGTGTTTTGTGCAAATAAATTACCCGTTGACAATAAAAAAATTGTTGTTATCAGATGTTTCATAGCATTAATTTTATAGTAAGAGTTGTATAAAAATAAACCTATTTTCGGATTTCTGTTTGGTGAATAATAAATCGGATGTGAAAAAATGTTTGTTTACATAAACTAAAGGTTAACAAATTTCAAAAAGGCAGAAATAGGAAAAAACCTTTGCAAAGAGGCCAATTTTGACATCTTATTGATAAAACATCTCTACTGATTGGAAATCTGCCAAACAAAGCCTTCCGTGAATTACTTTAAGGTGGGGAAAAGTCAATAAATACGCACTTTAACAAAACAATAATTATGTCAATTATACTACTAAATGTGATAGGGTAAAATAGCTTATTTTTTGAATACAATCTAATAAAATATAATTTTTATGGGCATTTTGCTGAAATTAATTTTGATAATATTCTCAAAAATGTGACATTAATTTTACGGTCTAAAACCAGTTTTGACCCATAGAAAGTGGGATTTTGCTTATAAAAACCCATTTCATTAACTACTTTTGATATCCCAAAAATTTTAATAACCTAAACAAACCAGATCAACAAAATACACATCAATGAAAAAAATTCAAATCAGCCTAATTCTCCCCATTTTTGTTTTATTTTTATTTACCTCCAGAACAGAAGCCCAAACATATACTATTGGCGCTGATAATGGCACAAATGGAGCTATGGTATATCCGTCACCGTTTGGTGATTACTATAAGAATATGCGCACCCAGCATTTATACCTGGCTTCAGAACTAACGGCAGCAGGAATGACCGCTGGATTTATTTCTGAGATTAGCTGGGATGTAATTACGCTTCCGGCGTCGGTTGATGTAACAGAAGGATACACCATTAAATTGTTGACCTCCGGTATTGCCTCTCTTGGATTAACCACATGGGAACCGGGAGCAACAACTGTTTGGGGACCAACGGATTACACTCCGGTAGCCGGCATTAATAATTTTGTATTAGACATTCCTTTTTTCTGGGACGGAGCAAGTAATGTTATTGTTGAAATTTGTGGTGGAAATCCCGCAGGTGTATTTACCAAAAATGCGCGAGTAACCTGGACCGGACCTTTAGGATTTAACGGATCTCACACTCATATCAGCGATTTTGAACTACTTTGTGGGTATACAGGTCCGCTATATTATGAAGCTTCACCAGGGGGGCCTGATTACAGACCTCAGGTTTCTTTTGTAGTTAGTGCTGCATCCAATTGTGCCGTTCTTCCGTCAATTGGCCCAGCTTCCTCCACTTTAACCGATGTGTGTATAGGTGAAAGTTTTACACTTTCAATTGCTCCTGTGGTTGCATTGGGAATTACTTATCAGTGGGCAAGATCCTCTGACGGAATTGCCTATTCCAATATAACAGGTGCAGTTAGTTCTACTTATACAACAACACAAACAAGCACCTATTATTATAAATGTAAGGTTACCTGCACCTTCAGTGGCGATATTGAGGTTTCTGACGCCGTATTAGTTACACAAAGCGATCCACTTACCTGTTTTTGTATTCCAACCTATACCACCGGAACAACTTTCGGTGATTATGTTAGTCATGTTGAATTGGAGGATATAGATAATGTTACCGGAGCTTTACCTGCACCATTTTATAATTATTACACAGGGGTTTCAACAGATCTTATAGAATTGACAACTTATACCATCCAAATTTCAGTTGGTACTTATATATCAAATAATGGAGTTGCTGCCTGGATAGATTATAACCAGGACGGAACATTTGGAGTTGGTGAAAAACTAGGAGAAGTGACAGGACTTGCAGCTTTTGCTACGGGCAATATCAACTTTACCGTGCCAGTTACTGCACTCTCCGGCCTAACGAGATTGCGAGTTAGGGAAGTTTGGAATACAGTTGGCATAACAGCATGTGAAACTTATGGATATGGCGAAACAGAGGATTATGACGTAGTAATTGAGGCTGCAGTAGCACCTCTAGCAGCATTCTCTTTTACCGGTGAGCCTGTTGTAAATTTTACCGATCTATCTACTGGTCCCCCTACATCCTGGGCATGGAATTTTGATGATGGCGGAACTTCCACCTTACAAAATCCTGTTCATACCTATACACTAAATGGCACTTATAATGTTTGTTTAACTTCCACGAATGGCATTGGATCAAATACCGTTTGTCAGAATGTTATTATTGACTCTTACCTTGCTCCGGTTTCTACCTTTGCATATTCAGGTGATCCTACAGTTACTTTTGATGACAACTCCACTAATTTACCAACCTCCTGGTCATGGAATTTTGGTGACGGGGGAACTTCCTTACTTCAAAATCCCGTGCATACCTATATAACAAACGGAGTGTTTAACGTTTGCCTTATTGCTGCAAATGCAACAGGTGAGGATATTTCCTGTCAGAATGTTACAATTGATTCTTATTTAGCACCATTAGCATCGTTCACACATTCAGGTGATCCAATAGTTACATTTGACGATAACTCTACTAATAGTCCAACCTCCTGGTTCTGGTATTTTGATGATGGGTCCACCTCAACTTTGGCAAACCCCGTTCATACTTATGCCGAGAACGGCACCTATAATGTTTGTTTAACAGCTACCAATGGAGTTGGATCAAATACAGTGTGTCAAAATGTGGTAATTGATTCTTACTTGTCACCTTTAGCTGATTTTTCCTACACGGGCGATCCAAACGTTGTATTTACTGATCTTTCCACAAATAGCCCTACCACTTGGTCATGGGATTTTGGTGATGGAGGAACTTCGTCGCTCGAAAATCCTTCCCATACCTATGCTTTAAATGGAACCTTCAATGTGTGCCTTACCGCTTCCAATCTTGTTGGCTCCAGTACACATTGTGAGGATGTTGTTATAGATTCTTACATCTATATTCCGGTAGCCGATTTCAGTAATTCGGGTGATCCGTTTTTAAGTTTTACCGATCTTTCCACAAACATTCCTGATTCTTGGAGTTGGAATTTTGATGATGGTGGAACCTCAACGCTTCAGAATCCAACACATAATTATATAGCTGATGGCGTTTATAATGTATGTTTAACAGCATCAAATGCTGCGGGTGCAGATACCTATTGTAAAAATGTAACAATAAGTACTTACCCATCTCCTATCGCTTCCTTTATTTTCAGTGGGGACCCTAACGTAACATTTGCCGATCTAACAACTAATGATCCATATGCCTGGGCATGGGATTTTGATGATGGAGCAATCAGTTCCATTCAAAATCCAGTTCATTTCTTTGCCGCAAACGGAACCTATAACGTATGTCTTGTAGCAACGGCAGCCGGTGGATCTGACACCTATTGTGCCGATGTTGTAATTACAACTTTAGGTTCAGCTCCGGTAACTGAATTTACCTGGACGCTTACCGGACTTACTTTGTTTTTTACTGATATTTCTACAAACGAACCTACGGATTGGTTGTGGCAATTTGGTGATGGCGCAATTTCAGGATTACAGAATCCATCCCATAGTTATGCATTACCGGGAGAATATAATATTTGTTTGACTGCAATAAATGATTATGGAAGTATGGATAAATGTGAGATCATTAATGTGAGTCAGGTTGGTATTTTATCTTCTAATGCCGAATCTCTGAATCTTTATCCTAACCCTGTTACCGATCAAACCACTGTGGTAATGCCTGAAACGCTTGTTGACTTGAAGGGAATTACACTTTATAATTCGTTAGGTGAACAAATTAATACGAGTGGATTGATATCTAATTTAACCAGTACAACAATACAGATCAATACCAAATCGTTGCCGGCAGGAACTTATTCTATTAAGTTTGCAAATGGCACAAAATTGTATGTAGGACAATTTGTTAAACTATAAATTTTCGGGATTTATCAATATCTGAAAATAATTACCATACTAATTTTAAAAAATGCTGCATTTAAAATGCAGCATTTTTTTTTGCGGTTTTTAGAATTAAATAATCAACAATAGTATATTACCATTTTGGTATATTATATAAAAATCAAAAAAATATTTTCATACAAGCATATTATGTGACACATAAAATAATTTCGTGTTTTAATTAAACACCTTCCATTGTATGATTTAAAATGTTTTATCGCTTCATTTTCATTCAAATACTATTTTTTTTTACCCTGCAGGATTATTTTTAGCAAAAAATCCATCTTTAATTTTACTACGCCGTTTGATTATATTCACAAGATCGCCGATGAAATTTCGGATATTGTGACAATTTCTATCCCTATAATATTTACCCAATTTTGAAATATTAATAATTATACGTATTCTTATATCAGGAATGAATCCAAAAAAATAAGCATATGAAAAAGATTTTTTCAAGCATTATATTGATCACTCTCCTCAATATAACATTTTCACAAATTCCACTCACGATAGGCACCACTACGTACGATTATCAAACCTATGGATCTAGCAACAACCATTTGATTGCTTACCCCGATGGAAAGATAACTGCAGCATGGATGGGCTCCAGCACATTTACGCCTTCCTTTACCAATCTCGGAACCTACTACAATCACTTCAACGGAGTTTCCTGGGGTTCATTTCCTACATCGAGACTTGAAACCGCAAAAACTTACTCCACAGAAATAATCACTGTAATGAGCCATGAAGTAGTTGTTGCAGATGATGTTTCGAGGGTTTTATTGTTTAAAAACACAACTATTGGCGGAACATCCTGGTCTGAAACAGGCGGATCCGACGTTATTGATGGATGGTATCCGATGGCATATTGTCCGGAAGGAACAGATGATATTTATGTAGTAGCTATGAAGCCCAGTCAGGAGGATTTGTTGTTTTCAAGATCGGATGATGGAGGGGAAACCTGGGCAATTTTAGAATATGCGCTCCCAAATACTACGGAAGCTTGGGGATGCGACCTGATTTTACCGGATTGTTATCAGGTTGTAGTTTATGGAAATGATGTATATGTGCTTTATGGAAGTCTTGTTTCGGATCTTATTCTTATGCATTCCGGAAATAAAGGTTTGACCTGGGATGCAAGTCCTACGGTACTTTTAAATTTTCCTATCGATAATTATGTTGCCGGTCCGGGAGAAACTACCGATTGGGATGGAGATGGCGATTATGATTGGGTGGATACGAACGACGGAAGGCATGAAATGATAATTACGGATGATGGCACCGTTCATGTTTTTGCAGGAAGGATGCAAATTAGAGATGTTGCAGGTGTTACCGGATTTTATTACGATTTTTTAAAGGCGGGAATTTACCATTGGAAGACCGGAGACGTTGCAGCAACCTTACATGAAGAATTTGTAATTGACTGGGATGGTGATGGCGACCCATTTAGCGGAATAACCGATAATCTTGATGCCTACAATTGGGAAAGTTTCACCTTTATGCCAACTGCATCCTATGACGAAGATATAGACAGAATTTATATGTCGTATATGATGCCTGTGGAGGGAGAAATTTCCGCCAGCGATCAAAATTACTCCGATCTTTTTGGCACTTATTCTGATGATGGAGGAGACACTTGGTCGGCGCCAATCAACCTTACTTATTCCGCATTTTTGGGCAAAGAAAATGCATATCCAAGCGCAAGTCCCAACACGGTAGATAATAAATTTCATGTGATGTGGTTACAGGACAATGAACCAGGAACCTCACAAGATCCGGCACCCGGTGACGATGATATTTTAACTAACAATATGAAATATGTTGCCTGGGAGGAAACCCGGTTTGAACCTTATAACCCAACGGTTGATTTTACCTTCACTTTAAGTCCCGGATTTACTGCAACTTTTACCAATCTTTCGGTAGATGCCGAAGATTATCTATGGGATTTTGGAGATGGATTTACTTCCACCGCATTAAACCCAACACATACTTATGCTGCTGGAACCTATGAGGTGTGTCTTACCGGATACAATCACTATGGTGAAGCAACAGTTTGCCAAACTGTAGTAGCCATAAATGAACCTGTTGCCGATTTTATTTCTTTTGGCGACCCGGATGTTTCTTTTGTTGATCTTTCTACAGGAGATCCTGATACCTGGTATTGGAATTTTGGAGATGGTTTTACCAGTACCCTTTCAGATCCGGTGCATACCTATTTAACAAATGGAACATTTACGGTCTGTCTTACCGTTTCCAATATGGCCGGTTCTGATACCTATTGTGCTAATGTTACTATCGATAGTTATTTGTCGCCAACCGCTTATTTTATTCATTCAGGTGATCCAATTGTCACTTTTACTGATCTTTCCACGGGCGGACCAACTTCCTGGTTTTGGGATTTTGATGATGGATTTACTTCCACACTGCAAAACCCGTTACATACTTACACCGTTAACGGTACCTATAATGTTTGCCTCACTGCAACAAATGGAGTGGGCTCCAATACCACATGTCAGGATGTTGTAATATCAAGTTATACCGCTCCGGTTGCCAATTTTTCGCATACAGGAGATCCATTTGTAACATTTACCGATCTTTCCACCAACGAACCTGATGCATGGTTCTGGGATTTCGGCGATGGAATTACCTCAACACTGGAAAACCCAACGCACAACTTTGCTGAAAATGGCACTTATGCAGTATGTCTTACAGTAACCAACGATATTGGTTCAGATACCTATTGTGAAAATATCGTAATTGATGGTTATGCTCCGCTAAATGCACTTTTTTCCTTTAGTGGCGATCCGGATGTAAGTTTTACAGATTTGTCCACTGGAAGCCCAACTTCCTGGTCTTGGGATTTTGATGATGGCGATTTCAGCGCTTTACAAAACCCAGATCACACTTTTGTGGGAGATGGAACCTATAATGTTTGTTTAACTGTTGAGGGACCGGGAGGCAGCGATGAGAGTTGCCTGAATGTGATCATTAATAATGGCGAATCGGCTCCAATTGCAGGATTTACTTATGAAATTACAGGTGCATTAACGGTATCATTTACCGACATTTCTATTAACGAACCAACAGATTGGGTTTGGGATTTTGGAGATGGAGCAATTTCCGGCATTCAAAATACTGCGCATACCTATGCAATTGTTGGAAGCTATAATGTGTGTCTCACAGCATCTAATGCAGCAGGAAATAATACGTATTGCAAAGTAATTGACCTGTCAAATGCAATTGATAATATTACAATTAATGCAATAAAAATTTATCCGAATCCGACGAGTGATATTATCTATATTGATATTGATTTAATAGCGGAAAATTATATTTTGGAATTATATAATACCGTTGGACAAAAAATTGAATTGAATTATTCTGGTAATAATAATATTATTCAGATGAATGTGAAGGAATTACCTGCGGGGAATTATTATATAAAAATTATTGGGGCAGGGATGGAGTATAATGGAACCTTTGTGAGGTAGGGAGAGGCCTGGCAAATAATAAAATTACCCATTATACAAATGGTTTATCAGATTCTTGCATTCGTGGCTTTTATTATCCGTATTTTGTATAAAAAAAGTTGCCACGAATGAACAGCCAAAATTATGGAGTGTTTTTGAGGCGAAATTATTAAGTCAATTTTCAAATAAAATTTGGTTTATCAGATTCGTGCATTCGTGGCTAATTTTTTTCATCCGTATTGTGGACAAAAAAAAAGTTGCCACGAATGCACGAATGAACAGCCAAAGGGACGGGTTGTTTAAATTAGGAAATTTATTTACTCTTTTCATTCGTGCATTCGTGGCTAATTTTTTCATCCGTATTGTGGACAAAAAAAAGTTGCCACGAATGCACGAATGAACAGCCAAAGGGACGGGTTGTTTAA
>CAZXBG010000110.1:0-14088 GCA_964638865.1 uncultured Chitinophagales bacterium
TTCACCACTCACCACTCACCACTCACCATTCACCACTCACCACTCACCACTCACCTCTCTCCCCTTCCCATCACAAAACAACCTTAAACCCGGAATAAGCAATGGAAGTAGCAACAAATCGTAGTTGATAATAAAATCAGATGTTTCAAGCCAATAACATGCGATTTCCAATTGTTTGCTATTCAGGGTAAACCCAACTAAATCTATAGGTTAGTTAATTTTTATATGTCTATTGATTAATTTGGGTTAAAAATTAATTTTATACTGCACCGTAAAATTTCTTGGTGGATCATATTTAGCAGGGCGAAGCGCATACATTCTATTAAAAACATTCTTAACAAGAAATTGAACTTTTGAATTGTTGGTGATATTATATCCAACTCTTGCATCAAATATCCAATCCCCTTTTAAATGGTCTTCCCGGTATTCGTTAATTCCCGGAATAAAGGAAACATAAATTGCATCCAGATTTTCCATCAAACTATAATAATTAACATCTGCTCCAAAGGAAAAACGTTTTAAGGTATATTGCAGATCCATGCGTATCATGTGCCGGAATCGATATTTTAAAACAGCACTTAAAAACGCAGTGTCAGTCGATTTTGCAGTAAATCCATCTATAAAATTTTGCATAAAAGTGCCAATATCTAAATTACTGGAATCACCGGCAAGATCAGCGGGATAGATATAATTATATCCGCCTGAAAAACTTAAATTATTTCCAAAAACAGAAACATCACCATTCAAGGTAAGCTCAACACCTCCAATTCTTGCCCTCGTAGTATTTTGCGATTTAAATCCTGGACCTTCTCCCGGATAAAAATTAAAACTGAATTCCGTCATTTGATAATAATCGGTCACATAAAAAGCGATATCGGTATATCCTTTTAAATTATTTCCGGCAAAGGATCTTTTAATTCCAAGTTCTGTATTCCAACCATACTCTGCCAGCAGATCAGGATTGGGAAAAATTGCTAAGGATCCAAGATTTGAATGCGCATATTTCTCCACCAAACTCGGAAAACGATATCCCTGACCAAAGGATATTCTGATATTTGTTAATCTTCCGAATTTATAATTTAATCCGCCTTTAAATATTGGAACAGCAGAACCGGCAATAGTATCCAGTTGATAAAATTCTTCTCTCACGCCAACATTAAGTATCAACTTATCAAATAATTTTTTATCCACCTGCACATAACTTCCTCCCGAGAAACCGGAGTGGACTCCCAATTCAAAATCATCCACATTAAAATAGTATCCCGTAACCCCAAAAGTGATTACAATATCTCTGCTGAATTCACGGTGAAACTGATAATCAAAATTTAATAAATATCCATTACCTCCGGTAGTATCTGTATAATCAACATTATTATTATAAAAACGCATTTTAAATTTATGCGAGTTATTATGTTTGTCGAAATAATTTAACCAGGGGTCAATGGACAACCATTTAAATTGCCAATTTAATAATGTGGAAGTGCTGGTATCAACATATCCTTGAAAGGGAATATAACCACCCGTATCGGCACCTTCCCATAAAAAAAATAATCCTTCTCGATCCGACATTACATTTCCGTTTAATCCCCAGGATATCCTGTCATTATTTTTAGGATGAAAACGCGTTTTCCAATTTAATCTTGCTCGATTGGAATATTGTCCTAATAAATAGGAATTATTATCCGAAATATGTCCCCCAATAACGAGGTCCATTTTTTCAAATTTTTGTCGTTGCGAAAAATTAACACCCGTAAATGTCGGATTATTATCCCACCAGGTTGCAGGCGCAAAACTCGGATTATCATACACACCATGATACATGGTAATACTGCTTTCCGGAGTGGTAGTTGGCCAAGCGGTGCGCACAGCAATTACTCCATTTAATGCACTGCTTCCATATAATACGGAGGATGCACCTTTAATAATTTCTATCTGCTCCACATTTTCAATGGGAACAAAATTCCACTTTGCATCACCCCTATCTGCAGCCAATAAAATCTGATCGTCCACAACCAACATCACTCTGCTTCCGGCTCCATAAGTAAATCCGGTTCCGCCGCGAATATTAGCTTGTTCATCCATCATATAAACACCGGGTGCCTTTAAAATAGCATCCGATAAATTTGTTGCATTCGTTTGTGTAAGCATTTCCTTTTTTATCACCTCAATGCTCATTGTTTCTTCCGTGAGTTTTTTTTCATATAGGCTGCCACTTACTACGAGTATTTCTAACATTTCAACCGAAGGAGTTAATTGAATATTCAATTCGATAACATCTCCGGCATAAATTTCAATATTTTCCGTTTTTGTTTCGTAACCTAAATAACTGAATTTTATTTTGTGTTTTCCTTCCGGAAGTATAACAGAATAATTACCTGCCAAATCTGTTGTAGTTCCGATATTATTTTCGTTAAGAATTGATACACTGAAAAGTGCTTCATTGGTATTCTTGTCAACTATTTTTCCTCTTATCGTTTGCCCGCAAAGCAATTGAGGTATTATACAAAATGCCACCATTAAAATCTTAAGCAGTGTGGAGCGCATATTTATAAATAGTTTAGGTGATTAAAGTTAACAAACTATACAACTGACCCAAAATCAGTAATTTTAAATATCAGCAATAATAAAATAATTACTCAACCCCATTTTCACTCAACCACCAACAATACATTGCCATAACACTCGCACCCATGTGCAACTCACGTTTATTCACTTTATCAAAGGTATCGTTTGCAGTATGATGCAGGTCCATATATCGCTGCGAATCTGGTCGCAGTCCGAATAATAATGTTCCGGCTTCTGCCATAGGACCAATATCTGTTCCTCCATGACCGACAGAAAAATCATAAACCCCATACGTTAAAAATAAAGGCCTGATGGTATTTAATGCTTTACTATTATATTGAAATGCCGAATCAATACTTATTCCTCTTGGCGAAAATCCACCCGCATCACTTTCCAATGCAGCAATATGTTTTTCTGTTTTAGAATTTACCGCGTACGCACCATAAGTTTTTCCACCCATATTTCCATTTTCTTCATTCATAAATAAAATGCAACGAATGGTTCGTTTTGGTTTCATATTTAATGCTTTTAAAGTACGGATAACCTCCATACTTTGCACACAGCCAGCACCATCATCATGTGCACCTTCGCCAACATCCCAGCTATCTAGATGACCACCAACTACAATTATTTCATTTGGAAATTCTGACCCGGTAATTTCACCAATCACGTTATAAGATTTTACATCGGGGAATTTTTTACAATTTAACAACATCCTGAATTTTGCTTTGGGATCTTTTTTTAATGCTGCGCTTAACTCCTCAGCACCCATAGTTGAAATTGCAACACAAGGAATAGGCTCGCCACCACGCCTGAAACTCGTTGTTCCGGTGTGTGGAAATTCATCATAAGCACTGCTAACACTTCGCGTGATAGATGCAATGGCTCCCATTTTGCTCGCTTCCTCAGGTCCGTACCACCTGTATGGCCCTGCTTCTCCGTACCCATCAAATCCGCCTATCACATTTTGAGGAAAAATATGATTAAAAAAAACAATTTTTCCTTTGATAAAATCAGCACCCAATTTTTTCATTTCTTCAAAATCGCTCACTTCCACAACTTCAGCAGTTAATCCTCCCTGCGGAGTGGCTATACTTCCGCCTAAAGCCAAAATATCAAACTGACCATGTCCTAACAACTCCCCATATTCCTTCTGACCGCGCTCCCAATGCGGCACCATAACTTCCTGTAGCCATACTTTATCGAAACCGGCAGCCTTCATTTCCGCTTCTCCCCAACGTACTGCCATATCTGCCTGTGGAGAACCACTTAGCCTATGACCAACACCTTTGCACAGATCGTGCAACAAATCGTAGGCTTCCCCGTTCAACATTATTTCGTCAAAAATTTTTCTGAAAGCAATACTGTCTTCATTTTGGCTAAAAACATTCACTGAAAAACTCGTTGCCAGGAAAATTAGAAAAACACTTTTCATCGAATTAATTTTAATTTTGGAGCGAATATAATGAACTAACTTATTATAATGCAGTTTTAACAATTGGTTAAAGGGTATACAATTAACAATTCAGGTTTTCTTGGTATATTCTCTTTTTGAATGAATCCATCCTTTAAACACACAATTTTTAGTCTTAATTAAATTAGCACAATGAAATACAAATTATTAGGCAGAAGCGGTTTAAGAGTTTCAGAAATATGTTTAGGCACCATGACCTTCGGAGATGAATGGGGATGGGGAGCTGATCACAGCGAAAGTAAAAAACAGTTTTTTACCTTTTTGGAAAATGGCGGAAATTTTATTGATACAGCAAACAGGTATACCGAAGGAACCAGCGAAAAATTTCTCGGTGAATTTATAAAGGAAAGCAATCAGCGAAAGGAAATTGTTCTCGCTACAAAATATTCTCTTATTACCGACCGAAGTTCAGGATTAAATCAAAGTGGCAATCACAAAAAAAACATGGTGCAATCGGTGGAGGATAGTTTAAAAAGACTTCAAACTGATTATATTGATGTTTATTATTTACATGCTTGGGACTACACTACTTCCATAGAAGAAGTGTTAAGAGCAATGGATGATCTTGTTCGTCAGGGCAAAATATTATACGTTGCTATTTCCGATACTCCGGCATGGATAGTTTCGCGCGCTAATGCAATTGCGGAATTTAAAAATTGGAGTCCTTTTATTGCGTTACAAATTGAATATTCGCTTTTGCAGCGATCTGTGGAACGCGATTTAATTCCTATGGCGGAGGCGTTAGATCTGGCAGTTGTAGGTTGGGCTCCTATTGCAGGAGGTGCACTTACCGGAAAATATTTAGGGAATAATGAAGAAGCAAAGAGATTGAAAGAAGGAAGTGTTCGTTTAAATGCTAAAAATCAGGAAATAGTAAAAGAAGTGGTAAAAATAGCGGAAGAATTAAATTGCACCCCAGCGCAGGTTGCCATTAAATGGGTGATTAAAAACGGAAAAAATAATATTCCAATTGTTGGTGCCCGCAATACAGAACAATTATTAAATAGTTTGCGAGCCGGCGAAATTGAAATAGATGCTGAGCAATTAAAACGCCTAGATGATGTAAGTAAAATAGATCTTGGATTTCCGCACGAATTTTTAAAAGGAGAAGGTGTTCAGGATATTTTATTCAGTGGCAAAAGTGCAGGATTGGAAAAACGCAGAAGTTAATTAAGATATTATAAATAAATGTTAGGCAATCGGTTTTCAAAATTTGAGGAGAAGGACAAAACAACATTCGAAAAACTTTTCGAATTGTTGCAGGAGTTATTGGTTTATACCAGTGGCGACCTTACGGAAGCATTAGACTGGCTGAATCAATTGGACAGGAAATACAATCTCACCACAGCCGAATATGGCATGGGCGATTTTATTCAGGAGTTAAAAGACCGCGGTTTTATCAGGGAAGAAAAGGAAGAAGGTGGTGTTATGCGCATTACTTCTAAAATGGAACAGAGCATCCGCAAAAATTCTTTGGATCAGATTTTTGGAAAATTAAAAAAATCGCCACATGGAAATCATAAAACATCTTTTACAGGAACAGGGGATGAAAATTCCACCGACAGAAGAAATTATGCTTTTGGAGATACACATGAACAAATTGATTACAACGAATCCATAAAAAATGCGCATATCAATCACGGAATTGGAGAATTTAGTTTGGATGAAGACGACCTTGTTGTTGTGGAAAAAGAATACAAGGCACAAACTTCTACAGTTTTAATGATAGATATTTCTCACTCTATGATATTATATGGTGAAGATAGAATTACACCGGCAAAAAAAGTCGCAATGGCTTTGAGTGAGCTCATCAAAACAAAATATCCAAAAGATACTTTAGATTTAATTGTTTTTGGAAATGATGCATGGCAAATAGAAATAAAAGATATTCCCTATTTACAGGTTGGTCCATATCACACAAATACGGTTGCCGGATTAGAACTCGCAATGGATCTTTTGCGCAGAAGAAAAAATCCGAATAAACAAATTTTTATGATCACCGATGGAAAACCAACTTGTATTATTAAAGATGGAAAATATTACAAAAACAGTTTCGGACTGGACCGCATTATTGTAAATAAAACATTAAATCTTGCCGGATATTGCAGAAAGATCGGCATTAAGATCACCACCTTTATGATAGCACAAGATCCTTATTTACAGCAGTTTGTGCAGGAATTTACCGAAACAAATCAGGGTAAGGCTTTTTATACATCATTAAAAGGTTTGGGAGAATATATTTTTGAAGATTACGAAAGAAACAGAAAAAGAAATACGCGATAAATTACACCTTATCGGCAATTTTAGAGAAGTAAATTAATTATAAAAAAAAGAAATCGAAATGCAAATTGAAAATATAAAAACCTTTGGCGAATTAAAAAAATCAGGGTATCAGAGTTTAACAATAAAACAAGAACTGAGAAAAAATCTTATAACAAAATTAAAGTCAGGAGATAAATTTTTTGACGGCATACATGGATTTGAACATACCGTTATTCCTGATCTGGAGCGTGCAATTTTATCCAGACACAATATGATATTATTAGGGTTACGCGGTCAGGCGAAAACTAAAATTGCAAGATTGCTTACCACTTTGCTGGATGAATATATTCCTGTTGTGGAAGGAAGTGATCTTAACGACGACCCCTTTAATCCAATCTCCGTTTATGCAAAAAATAAATTAGAAACAGAGGGAGATAAAACAGTAATAAGCTGGATGCACAGAGATGCGCGATACACAGAAAAACTCGCCACTCCCGATGTGAGTGTTGCCGATCTGATTGGAGATGTAGATCCAATAAAAGCCGCCAATCTTAAATTAAATTACAACGACGAAAGAGTGATACATTTTGGATTAATTCCACGTTCGCACCGATGCATTTTTGTAATTAATGAATTACCCGATTTGCAGGCAAGAATTCAGGTTGCTTTATTTAATATCCTGCAGGAAGGCGATATTCAGATACGCGGATTTAAAATAAGGCTGCCACTGGATATTCAATTTGTATTTACTGCAAATCCCGAAGATTATACGAATCGTGGCTCCATAGTTACACCGTTAAAAGACAGAATTGAAAGTCAGATACTCACACATTATCCAAAAGATATTTACACTTCAAAAATAATTACTACGCAAGAAGCCAGAATTATTGATGCGCAAAATGCAACAGTAAAAATGAATGACCTCAGTCGCGACCTGATAGAACAAATTGCTTTTGAAGCGCGCAACAGCGAATTTGTAGATCAAAAAAGTGGTGTGAGTGCACGCATGACAATTACTGCTATGGAAAATTTAATTTCCAATGCCGAACGCCGCGCTTTAAAAAATAAGGATAAGCAAACCTATATTCGCGTAAGTGATTTTTGGGGAGTAATTCCTTCCATTACCGGCAAAATAGAATTAGTTTATGAGGGCGAACAGGAAGGGCCTTTTATTGTTGCAGTTAATTTAATTGGCAAAGCCCTAAGAACGCAATTCACAAATTATTTTCCTGCACCCGAAAAATCAAAAAAGATACCCGTTAAAAAAACGGAAAATCCGGCAACATCAAAACGCGTTAATATTTATCAGGAAATTGTAGACTATTTTAATGAAGGTAATAAACTCGATCTTTTCAACGATTTAAATAATGAAGCTTATCAAAGTGCTTTACTATCTATTCCGGGATTAAAAAGATTGGTAGAAAAATATTATCCCAAAGTTTCGGTTGAGGAAAAATATTTTCTGATGGAATTTGTTTTGCATGGCATTTCTGAATATTCCCTTTTGAGCAAACATATTTTGCAGGCAGGTATTCAATTCAGCGATCTGTTCTCCAGTATGTTCACCGGCAATGATCTAGATGGCCTGGAAGAGGAGGAGGATTTCAAAATATAGGTTAAATTTTGAAACCTATTGAGAATTTATACGTTTAAACAAACTAAACTTACCTGGGTGGGGAAGGTGTTTCAGGTGGTTAAAAACTGTTAATCAGGATATCCACAACAAACAATTTTTGAAATCCGGAAAAATTAAATATATCTTTACATGCTTTGACAATAGCCTATGCGTAAAATTTACACAACAATTCTAGTTTCTGCGATGTTTTTCACCTCCTATGCCTCACTACCGGTATATTCCGGCGAAGGAAGCGGTGTGGATGAAATGGATTGTGCAGCTACAGATGTTGCCTACTCCAATCCTGATTCAAGCACAGCATTGATAGGTTCTGGTGACGCTACGGTTAGTATTTACCCAAATCCGGTTAAAAGTTTTGCCACCATTAGCTTTACCTATCAGAATATAGACAGGATAAGCGTTATGAACATTGTTGGCAGAGAAATCAAGAGCATTATACCTGAGGCCGGTAAACAAGAGATAAAAGTGAGTTTAGTGGATCTTCAACCCGGAGTTTACTTCCTGGCTGCCTATTATCAAGGTAATACACTCATTACCAAGAAATTTTTAAAGGAGGACTAATTTCTTCCAAAAACCTATATAAAGCGGCTTTGTCCGCTTTTTTTTTTGCCTTGCATAACCCAAAGTGAAATGTTCCTTAACTTCGCCATCAATTTCAAAATTTTCTAATTAATACGCTATGATAAAAAGACGAGTAAAATTTACCATTATGGCCGTTGTTCTTTTTTTGGCAACAGCAATAAAACCTACACAGGCAGCCAGTTTCCCCGATGAAGGAATGTGGTTGGCAAACCTTGTGCGACAGCTTAATTTTGAATACCTGAAGCAGTTGGGGTTACAACTTTCTGCTGATGATATCTACAGCACGGAGAACGCGAGTTTGAAGGATGCAGTTGTACAATTATACCAGGGCGGAAGTGGTTTTTGCACAGGAGAACTGGTTTCTCCTAACGGATTACTGTTTACCAATCACCATTGCGGTTTTGAGGCAATTGCTTCTATGTCGACACCGGAACACAATTATATTGATGATGGTTTTTGGGCAAAAAGTTATGGGGAGGAATTGCCAATACCCGGATTAGGTATTCGTATACTCCAAAATGCATTTGAAATTTCCGATTCAATTGTTCCATTTGTGGAGGGATTAGATCAGGCTGCAAGAAGAGGCGTTGTTACTGAAATTCAAAACAGAATTATAGCAAGATATGCCGATCAGGGTTTTGAAGCAGAAGTAAAATCAATGTATTATGGCAATCAATATTTTGTGTATCTGTATAAAACTTACAACGACGTTCGTTTAACCGGAGCACCTCCTTCCTCAGTTGGAAATTTCGGTGGTGATACCGACAACTGGATGTGGCCTCGTCACACAGGCGACTTCAGTATTTTCAGAGTATATGCAGATAAAAATAATAACGCTGCAGAATACAGTGCCGACAATGTACCTTATACGCCAAAAAAATATTTAAAAGTTTCTGTAGCAGGATATAAAGAAGGAGATTTCACAATGATTATGGGTTTTCCCGGATCAACAGAACGTTATCTTACTAGTTACGGAATTGAAGAAGTAATGAATGAAAGTAATCCTGCACAAATTGATGTTTTCGGAACAGCTACAGAAGTGATGAAGGTAGAAATGGATAAGAATGAAGATGTTCGTATTCAATTAGCTGCTGACTATGCGCAATTGATGAATGGTTTAAAATTATATAAAACACAATTAGACGGTTTGGAAAGAATGGATGCTGTTACTATTAAAAAAGAATATGAAACGGAATTCATGAAATGGGCTAAAGCAGAAGGCAAGGCATCAGAAGATAAATACAAAACGATGTTTACCAATTTCGACAATGCCTATAAATTAATGAGTACGGTAAGCAAAGAATTTTATTATAAAATTTATTCTGTTGTTTTAATGCCAACTGGAAATTTTGCATTGGATTTTAATCAGGTAGAATCTTTATATGGTGAAGGCGCTTTAACCGGCGAGGAAAGAGCTGCAACTATTGAATCCATTAATGCTTCAGCAGAAACCATGTGGGAAGGAATGCATTACGATACGGAAGTAAAAAAAGTAAGTGCTTTATTAAATATGATGCATACTAAATTACCTGCTGAAAAATATCCGCAGGTAATGAAGGATATATTAGCAGATACAAAAGGTGCAACACCTCAGGCAAAATTTGATGCCTGGACTAAAAATGCATTTGCAAAATCAGTATTTACTTCGAAAGAAAAGCTCGATGCATTTTTAAAGGCACCATCAGAGAAAAAATTAAAAAAAGATCCATTATATAATTATTATATCGCTTTATATACGGATGCGCAAAGCGCAGGTGCTGTATTCCGAACAGCAAATACTGAAATTGGAAAATTGGGGCGTGAATTCACTGCTGCAATTTTGAAAAAAGATCCTAAAAAATCTTTTTATCCTGATGCCAATTCCACTTTGCGTTTAACTTATGGAACAGTGCAGGATTATGAAGCAAGAGATGCCGTTCATTATCACTGGCAAACAACTATTGATGGTATAATGGAAAAACGCGATAATACAGATCCTGAATTTATTGTTCCGGATAAATTATACAATCTCTACAAGTCGAAAGATTACGGTATTTATGCCGATAAAAACGGAACTGTTCCGGTTTGTTTCCTTTCCAATCTTGATATTACCGGTGGAAACAGCGGAAGCCCTATAATGAATGGAAAAGGGGAATTGATCGGTTTGGCATTTGACGGAAATTATGAAGGAACTCCTGGCGATTATATTGTTGATCCGGCAATGAATCGCACGATCTCTGTTGACATTCGTTACGTATTATTTATTATCGATAAATATGCCGGCGCAACAAATCTGATCAAAGAGTTAGACATAAAAAAATAATTAAAAAACTCATCACCAAAAAAACTCCGGCCAACACTGGAGTTTTTTTTTATTTGTGTCACCCCGAATAATTATCGCATACGACATTTGTTAATCAGGTAATTTGTTAATTGAATTACGCCCGGCTGTTCATTGGTAAATTTTGGCTGTTTCATTGTCAATTGTCAATTATCAATTTTTTTCATGTTCCCACAGAGTTACCGAAGGAACTGTATGGCCTCGAAGGACGAACCTACAACATGGAGCATTAAACCTACCCATCCACTGCGTTCGCTGCGTGTAACACTGTGGGCACACACGACATATTTGCTAATTGAATTACGCCCGGCTGTTCATTGGTACATTTGTGCTGTTTCATTCTCAATTCTCCATTGTTCTTCCCCCTTCCCTCAGACCTCACAGGTTAAAAAAAACCTGGTAGGTCGAGCGTGGTCGTTTTTTTATTAAATCAGATTTAATTACTTTTATCCTACTAAAGAAATTAACACATGAAAACACCCATATCCATTTATCTATTTTTCTTATTAACAACCACCTTTACCTTAAAAGGCCAGATTCAATGTGAAAACGATTCTACCGGTAATATTCCCCTCGTGGATCTCAAAACGGGATTTTATCTTGGTGCCTATCAGGGAGGTTTATACCCCGGAGGGAAGAATACACCGCCAAAAGTTCATCTAAAAAAGGGACTGCAGATTTCTAAGGGTATAAAACCTCTTGACTCGCTTGGCAATGTAAATTATGCAGAGGGTAAGATCGTATTTGCCGGATTTGGCGGTTCAACCACAGGCGAACCCTTTAACCATCTGATTGAAATTACCATGACTGACTCCGCTATGAACCCCTGTTTATATTTATTGAATGCTACCAATGCCGGGGAAGGCATGGAAGGAATGACACTGGATAATCCTAATTATTGGGATATTATTTATTCAAATCGGCTTGAACCAAAAGGTATAACTCCTGAACAAATACAAATCGCGTGGTTATTTCAGGGCTCCCGTGCTGATACCATTTTTGATATGCCTGCTTATGCGGAAACAATCAAAGATCGTATTAGGGTCAGCCTAAATAGTATGTGGGTTCAATACCCTAATCTAAAGATAGTATATGTTGCAAGTCCATATTATGGCGGTTATGCCGATCCAACCTTCGAAATATATAAATCCATTCACGAGCCGGGTGCATACCGCTGCGGGTTTGGATATAAGTGGGCAATGGAAGCACAAATTACCGGTGATCCGAATTTTAAATATATGGCTCCCGGCAAAGTAGTGCCTTATATGATTTGGGGTCCATATACCTGGACCGATGGAATAAAACCGCGGGATTACGATTCGCTTTACTGGAATTGTGAGGAAGATTTTTCTTTTGATGGAGGAGGATTTCATTTAAATGGTGCAGGGAAAGATAAGCTTGCCCATATTTGGAATGATTTTTTTAAAACGGATACACTTTCCGAAATATGGTATAACGATGGGCCAAAATGGGGGAGTTGCGGAGATGGAAGGGCAGCCGATGGAAGTATATTTTCATCCCCTCAAAATAAAAATACTGAATTTATTATTTATCCAACCGTTAGCACTGGAATCTTTACAATTACAGCTCCGGAGGGAGAAGAAAACTATTTTATTAAGATCTATAACAGCCGTGGGGAAACTATTTGGAACTCAGAAAACAGTGGGGAAAATATCGTTACCGTCAACCTCACCGATAAACCTTCGGGCACTTATTTTTGTCTTGTCAGCCATAATGATCAATACTTTACAAAACAGCTGATCATAACAAAATAAGAGTTTTAGAAACATATAAAATTCGGGATTATTTACAAATTTTCAGCGCACAAGACCTAACTTTGTAATTACCTATTAATTTAATTTAAAAACAAATAATAAGAATGAAACGCAATGGAACTGCCGTTTGGAACGGAACAGGAAAAGAAGGAACAGGCCAGGTATCTACACAATCAGGTGTATTAAATCAAAGTCAATATTCCTGGTCAACAAGATTTGCCGATGGCATAGGAACCAATCCGGAAGAATTAATTGCTGCTGCACATGCAGGTTGTTTTAGTATGAAACTGAGTTTTGTATTGAATTCGAAAGAACTTACTCCGGATGAAATTAATACAACTTGTACCATCACGCTTGACAATGGAGCCATAACGGAATCCCATTTGGAAGTGTCGGCAAAAGTGCCTGGAGCTACTACATTGTCGTTTGCTGCTGCTGCAGAAGAAGCAAAATTGAATTGTCCGGTTTCCATATTATTGAATACAAATATTACCATGACTGCAACTTTGATCGAATAATTATTTTACCTTTCCGAATAAAATATATTATCCCAAAAAATTATGCGCATAACTATTCTAGGAGCAGGCAATATTGGTCTTGCCGCAGGCACAAAATGGAAGGCTAAAGGTCACGATATCACATTTGGTGTTCGTGATACCCAAAGCCAAAAAGCTTGGAACGCCATGAATATTGGTGCCAAGGTTACCACCTTTCAGGAGGCTGTAGAAAATGCAGAAGTTGTTTTGGTCGCAATTCCATTCGGGGTTGCCGACGAGGTTATTAAAAGTATAGATGTGGAATGGGAAGGAAAGATCATTATTGACGCAACAAACCCTATTTCTGCAAGTACTGAACCCTTCGAATCTGCTGCAGAAGCAATTAGTGCCTGGACAGGAAATGGGGAAGTGGTAAAAGCATTTAATACCACCGGTGTTTCCAACATGATAAACCCGGTTTACGACGGAAAAGCAATTGAAACTTTTATTTGTGGCGAAGATATATCTGCAAAACAAATTGTCTCCACACTTGCAGAAGACCTCGGTTTTCGTGTTACCGATATCGGAGGAATAGAAAACGCCGTTATGCTCGAAAATCTTGCAAAACTTTGGGTAACCATGGCGTATAAATTGGGTAAAGGGCCGAATTTTGCATTTACGATTGTAGAACGTTAGAAATGAGAGAAAATTTGTAACTATCATCCGTTGATTCACCTCCTACTGAATAAACACTTTTTTAGTTTTTACAAACCAGCTTTTCTTTTTTTTTGACAGAGTTAAATCATTTAAAGAACTGCGTATTCGAAAATGATGACACCCTACTCTATTTTTCAATTCCTACACCTAAAATGTATTTTTTCGTTACTTTTAAATTGTGAAAGAAGACTATTTTGACAATTTTTATGGCACCCTGAATTATGATTACTTTGGGATGTTAACAGTGGGTAGGAGTTGGAGTGTTGGAAGTGAGTATAGGT
>CAZXBG010000111.1:0-13831 GCA_964638865.1 uncultured Chitinophagales bacterium
TTAAATACATATTTCAAACATAAATTGGAAATCCGGTGATCCGCTTTCTTTAACTGAAGCAGAAGATAAAAAACAAATGCTATTCTTTAATTCAGTATAAAATGGAAATTCGATGAAATTAACAAAACATCATTTTTAAATATTTTCATATAGACAGCGAAATAAATAATTGTAGAAAAAGCTACACTCCACATAAATTTTTAGACTCAATGAAAAACTTTCGTAATACTTTTGTAAAGCTTTATGGTGATTTCCAGCACCTGATAAGTATTTAACAGGAAAAATAATTTAATATTTAAGGCTTTGAACCAATCCCTGACTATATCGGTTTACAAAACTGAGTGAACTATTGTTGCACGTATCTAAAGTAATAGTTCAGAATGTGTGAATCATACAACTTTTATATTTTATTATATAACAATTCTGAATTGTAAAACCCGCAACTTTACGCAGTTATTTGGTTTGGTTAAAATGTGGTCTTGGCATCAGGGGAGGAAAAGCAGAAAACATTAAAAAATATTATTACAAACTATACAAAAAAAGTAAATAATTAATACAAACTCATTAAAAAATAGCATGATGAATACAAAACAAATCGGCATATGGATGGACCATGCAAGTGCACACCTGATGACACTTACAAGTGGCAACATGGAAACAAAAATAATTGATTCAAAATTTACACACGAAGAAAAACAAGACATTTTACATAAGGGTGAAAAAGCTATGCACCATAAGGAAGAACAAGAGCAATCAGCCTATTACAATGCAATAGCTTCAGAAATAAAACAGTATGAAGAAGTGTTGCTATTTGGTCCTACGGAGGCTAAATCTGAACTGTTAAACCTTTTGAAGGCAGACCACAATTTCGATAAAATTAATATGGAAATCAGGTCAGCTGATAAGATGACAGAAAATCAAAAACATGCTTTTGTAAAAGAATATTTCCTTAATCACCCATCAAAAGCTGTATAAATTAGCAATACAAACTTAAATATTCAAAATGAAAATTAAAAAAGACAATATAATTAAACCGCTTCAACAAGACGGGAAAGTTACCAATGCCAAAAATGATGGTTATCCATTATATCCGGTAAATGAAGATATTTATAATAACTACATAGAGGAAGAAAATATAGATCCCGAAGATATATCAAAATTGAAAGAATCCGATCAAATTGATATCGAGGAAAAGGCTAACGAAGAAGATTTTAAGGAGGTTAAATCAGGAGACGACTTGGATGTACCGGGTGCTGAGCTGGATGATGAACAGGAAGATATTGGAAGTGAAGACGAAGAAAATAATTATTATAGCTTAGGAGGCGATAATCACGATGACCTAGAGGAAGACCGGGATTAAAAACTAAAGAAAAAATGGTAAAAAATATTTATTGTGTTGGAACCATAATCCTATCCTACAAAAAGTAGCAAATACCGGTTTTTAACATGGTATTAATCAAGATTGCTCAACTAACGACGTTAACCTTTAATTATGTTTTTATACAATATACTAAGTAAAGGTAAACCCGCATTATTTCAGGTAATTGTTAAACAAAAAAGCGTCAGTTAAAACTTAAAAGGATATTTACAGCGCCGAAATTTGAAAAACCGAGTTACAATAGTATTTTCTCCTTTGCAATTTGAGGGAAATTGGCGGAGATTACATCCGTAACTGTCAAAGATATCCTCGTAATTGATTGCTCCACCGAAATTACAATGGAGAATAAGGCATAAAACCCAACTCCAGAAATGGGTAAAGCAATCCCCATTCGTACAAATACAGCTACAATTCAGAAAGCCTTTTAAATGATTATTACTTCAATGAAAAGTTTTTATGAGAAATAAGTCCTATATCGGGCAAAGTTTTTCCCATAAAAACAGGAAGTACTAAATTCATTTGGGGTGAGTCAACCTATTTTTGGTGCATCATTTGCATCCTCGTTCATAAATAAATGCCTCTCAGGCACACATTATGAAACTCTACATAAAATATATGGTTAGCACCCGGTGTAAAATGGTTGTAAAAGAAGCGTTTAAAAAATTAGGGCTTCAATTTGTAACCATAAATTTAGGAGAAGTAAATGTATTGGACACTATCACCCCAAATCAACGGGAACTATTAAAGAATATACTCATTAAATCGAAACTGGAATTGATGGATGACAAAAAAGCAATTTTAATTGAAAGAATTAAATGTGTGATTATAGAAATGGTTCACTATGCTGAAGAATTGCCTAAAACAAATTTCTCTGACTATTTAAGCAAACAATTAAATTATGATTATACCTACCTAGCAAATATTTTCTCCGAAACACAAGGTATAACCATTGAGCATTTTATTATTATCAATAAAATAGAAAAAGTGAAAGAATTAATTTTTTACGATGAACTCAATCTTACCGAAATTGCCCAAACACTTCACTATAGCAGTGTGGCACATCTCTCACACCAATTTAAAAAGGTAACAGGATTAACCCCTTCCCTTTTTAAAACACAAAAAAATAAGAAACTTTGTATGCTTGAAGCTCTTTGAAGAGCCTTTTAGTACATATATCGTTTATATTAATTTGTTTAATTTGCTGATTTCGATTTTGGATTTATTACCCAAGATATTTGGCAACAGCATAATAATTAAAATGCATCAAAAAAACCAATTTAAATCAGTATCCCTTCTTAACAAATTTACAAAGAATTACAATACTTTGTTCATTTATCTTACCTTCAATTTGTTCTGTATTATCAAATACTAATTTTATCTTTTTTACAATTGTTCCTTTAGCGGCTGAAAAACTTGTACCTTTTACATTTAAAGCCTGCGTTAAAACTACTGTATCTCCATTTTCCAATAAATTGCCAAAGGCATCTCTGTGAACAGGCAACACTTCAAAAAAACTCAGCGCCCATTTCACAGTTTTTTCATCCAACTCAACAGCATTTAAAATTCCATCAGCCCACTCCTCCCCTTTATATGTTTGAAGCAGCCTATAACTCAATGCCTGAACACTTGGCTCAGGATTCCAAATACTGCCTTCCAGACATCTCCAATAATTTCCATTATCACCTTCCACCATAGCATTTAAACATGTATCACAAAGCGCAACCTGATTTTCAATCAGATCATCAGCAGCCGGACTCACGGTATATTCATGTATTGCAGTTAATTTATTGCACAATTCGCAGGTTCCCGAACTACGTTCAACCAATTTTATATTTATTGACATATCAAATAATTATTGAAATTGTGCCAAGGTATAACTATTATAGTAGGTTTTATGGAAAGTAGGTCGTTAGCTCACCTTTTAAAATTAACAAAATCAGTAACATACAAACGTTGTACGTTATAAATTGTTATATAATGATTAGATCCACACACTTAAAGTTCTAATGCAATAAAAGAAAATATAGCATTAGTTCAAAATATCCTAATTTCGCAAAATAAACACAAACTATGAAAAAGTTAACCCTCCTGCTTCTTACATTTTTGTATTTGAATTCATGCCAACTTGGTGACAAGGAACAAACCATATCAATTGAGAATAAATATTTACTTACAATACCTTCTTTTTTGAAGGAAGGCAGCAAATTAAATGAAGACGCATCTTTGCAATACCAGAGTCTTTTAAGATCCTTTTATGTGATCGTAATTGATGAAACTAAAAATGAAATGCTAAAAGCCCTCCTCGAAAACAACCTGTTAGATGTATATGCAAATGATATTAATGGGTATTCGGAACTTATAATTAGCTCCTTCGAACAAAGTATTTCCAATGCCGAAAAATCGGAAGTAATTGATACTTTGGTTAACCATATGCCGGCAAGGTTATTATCAATCAAAGGCCGGGTTGAAGGCGTGGATATATTTTATTCTATAGCCTTCATGGAGGGCAAAACCAGATATTACCAGGTATTAGCATGGACCTTAGCCGGGAAGGAAGATCAATATGTAGATGAAATGAATCGCATCATGTATTCGTTAATAGAGCTATAAAATTTACTCCCATGTTTTTTTAAATGCCGGGAATTACAAATTTTACTATATTTGACCGTAACCAGGATTCTTGAAGGCATGTAGATACAGTAAAATTAACAATGCCCGAACTTTTGTGTTATATCATCGACAACTAAAAATAATAAATTATGCCTGCAAAAAAGTCAAAACTCGCTGAAATTAAAACCAAAGAGAACTCTGCTAGCGTAGAGGACTTTATTAATTCTGTTAAGGATGAGCAACAACGAAAAGATAGTTTTGTGATTTTGGAAATGATGAAAAAAGCAAGTGGTGAAGAACCAAAAATGTGGGGCAGTTCACTTATCGGATTTGGTAATAAAAGATATAAAAGCCCTGCATCCGGCAGAGAGGTGGATTGGATGCTGATCGGATTTTCTCCCCGCAAAACTAATTTATCGTTGCATCTTACCATTGACATTAAAAAACATACGCCTGAGCTTCTTAAACTTGGCAAACACAAGACCGGCGCAGGCTGCCTCTACATCAATAAATTAGAAGATATTGATCTGAAAATATTGAAGGGAATAATAGAAACAGCATTAAAAAATAAATAACAGTGCACGGAAAACATTGTAATTCCATTAAAAATTATAGAATCTGATAATACACGAATCCTATCATCCGAAAAATCAAATAAGAAATAAACCAGTAAAACAATCAATTTACGTTTGATGAAATTTATACCCTTCACTTTAAACGCGATTTAACTTCTTTATACTTTAACTGCACTTACTTCCTGCAACGGTCAAAACTCGGCTCAAATTGACAACGAGAATTTAAACAATCAAAATTCTGCTTCGGTTGCCTTTATGATAACTGGCGACACCATTTCTGAAATTGCTAAAAGCACCATGATTATTTATCAGGACAAGAAAAACAATTATTGGTTTGGTACTAATGGAGAAGGTGTATTTCGCTATGATGGAAATAACCTCATTCAATTTACTACAGAACATGGCTTGTGTCACAATAAAATTGTGCAAATTGAGGAAGATAATTATGGCAATATTTATTTCAATACCGATATCGGAATAAGCAAATTCGACGGGCAAAGATTTACAACCTTAAACATCTCCAATAAAGAAGATAACGAGTGGAAATTAACCCCTGATGATCTGTGGTTCAAAGGTGCACAGGATTCCGGATTGGTTTACCGTTACGATGGAAAAATTTTGCATCGTTTACAATTCCCTAAAACAAACCTCGGTGAAAAATTTGTTGCTACCTATCCCCGTGCGTTATTTCCGAATATGACTTTTAGTCCTTATGATGTTTACACTATTTATAAAGACAGTAAAGGGTATATCTGGTTGGGTACAGGCAATTTAGGTGTTTGTCGTTATGACGGGAAATTTTTTAACTGGATTTCTGAAGAGGATGTTATAGAAATTGGTGATGGCCCCTCAAATGGAGTTAGATCCAATATTGAGGATAAAGACGGATATTTCTGGTTCAGTAATACTTTATTTCGTTATAATATCTACCAAAATATTGCTACCGTTAAAAGCACATCAGATATCCCCGAAAAAAGTGAATTTAATTATAGCAGACAAAAAGGGATTGGTAGTTTAGACAATAAACCAAATGGTAATTTAGATGCTTATTTATCTGCAACAAAAGATAATAATAATGTTTTATGGATATCAACCTATAACGCAGGAGTTTGGAAATATGATGGGAACAATATAACTGCTTATCCAATTGAGGATGGCAAATCTAACACTACTATTTTCTCTATTTATAAAAATAATTATGGCAATCTATGGCTTGGAACACACAATGCCGGCCCATATAAATTCAATGCTAAAACATTTGAAAAATTTATTTTCTAAGTATTGGGATAAAAAGAAACCTAACCAAATTCAACCACTCCCGCTTCCGCTTTATTTTATTCAAAAGCTCAAAATTATTGATGGCTTACAGATCTAAAAAGTTCAAAAAAATGCCTGAAAATTTGCGTAGTTAAATAACTACATATATATTTGTAACCAAATAGCTACACAATGAACCTAAGACGGGATATCTTTCAAGCAATAGCAGACCCCACAAGACGGGCAATACTGCTTCTGGTAGCCTCCCAAACCATGACTGCAGGCGCCATCGCATCAAATTTTGATACCGCCAGACCGACAGTTTCCAAACATATCCAAATACTTATGGAGTGCGAGCTGCTAGGTCAAATACAAAACGGAAGAGAAATTTATTACCATTTAAATCTTCAAAAAATGAAGGAATTAGCCGAATTTATTGAACCATTTCGCAAAATTTGGGACGACAGGTTTAATAACCTGGAGTCCGTCATGAAAAATTACAAATCGAAAAAATAAAAGATAATGGAACGTAAAACAAAGATTCACGCCGAAGCCGGCAAACAGGAATTAACGATCACCAGAGAATTTGATCTTCCAGTTGAATTACTTTTTAAAGCATATGTAGAACACGAAATTGTTGAACAATGGATGGGAACAAAGGTGCTGAAACTTGAAAATAAACCACATGGATCTTACCAATTTGAAACCTCCGATGCTCTGGGTAACGTAGTTTTTGAGGCCAATGGCGTTATACATGAAATTGAAACAGAAAAGAAAATTACCCGAACTTTTAAAATGGAAAATACTCCCTTTGATGTGCAACTTGAATTTCTGGAATTTGAAAAACTTACAGACACCACAAGTAAACTTACTATTCAGATTGTTTACAGATCGATAACACTCAGAGATCAAATGTTGGCCTTGCCTTTTGCGCACGGTTTAAATATGGCGCACAACCAATTACAGAATATTGCTAACAAATTAAAATAATAAATTATGACTAAGCGAAATAAAATTATTTATTGGGTAACTACAATTTGGCTTTCCTTAGGTTTCTTATCAAGCGGAATTGTACAATTATTAAAAGTAGATTCAGAAATAGAATTTATTATAAATATGGGATATCCTATTTTTTTCTGCCATTGTTAGGTGTTTGGAAAATCTTGGGAGTAATTGCAGTACTTATACCCAAATTCCCCTTAGTAAAGGAATGGGCTTATGCAGGCTTTTTCTTCACAATGTCGGGTGCAATATATTCGCATATGGCCTTAAGTCATACAATAAGTGAAATAGCCCCTCCCCTTTTATTATTGGTTCTTACAGCAATATCCTGGTATTTAAGACCAACAAACAGAAAACTAATTATGAAAAATATCGCTGCAGATAATTAACAATTAACGAGGTTGCTGTATTTTTGAATTAAACTGAAATTCCTCTCAATAACTACCTGATATGATAAAAGAAATGAAACGAAGAAATGAAAAAATTAAATAATATCAAAAAGAAGTTGTCGCAGGAACAACAAAATGAAATTCTCAACGTGTTAAAAATCCGGTTTGAGAAATATCGTAAACGCCATAAAGATCTCGAATGGGAAAAAGTGCAGTCAAAACTTTTAACCAATCAGGAAAAATTATGGTCACTTGATCAAATGGAACAAACCGGTGGTGAACCTGCTGTTATTGCCTTTGACAAAAAAACAGGGGAATATATTTTTTATGATTGCGCTCCAGAAAGTCCAAAAGGCCGCAGAAGCATTTGTTACGACCATGAGGCGCTGGAATTAAGAAAAGAAAACAAACCGGAAAATAGTGCAAAAGAAATGGCCGCAGACATGGGAATTGAAATGTTAACGGAAGAGCAGTACCGCGAATTACAAAAACTTGGAAACTTTGATACTAAAACTTCAAGTTGGATAATAACGCCTCAAGACATTAGAAAACTGGGCGGTGCCCTCTTTGGTGATTACCGTTATAAAACTGTTTTTATATATCACAATGGCGCAGAATCCTATTATGCAGCAAGAGGATTCCGTGGATCACTGAAGGTGTAATTTAATATTAATGTACTTTAATAAATATAAAATGAATTCCAAAACTGATTTTTATTTTAATAAAAACAATAAGTGGCAACAAGAAATTAATAAATTGAGAATGATACTTCTCGATTGTGATCTTACAGAAGAATTGAAATGGGGTGTTCCTTGTTATACTTATAAAAAAAGTAACATTGTATTAATTCATATATTCAAAGATTATTGTGCACTTCTTTTTTTCAAAGGTGTTCTTTTAAAAGATACAAAAGGCATTCTTATTCAACAAACCAAGAATGTGCAAGTTGCACGCCAGATCAGGTTTACGGGTTTACAGCAAGTAGTTAAGCTGGAACGCACAATAAAGGCGTATATTTATGAAGCGATCGAATTAGAAATTGCAGGTATAAAAGCCCCATTAAAAAAAACGACCGAATACGAAATTCCCGAGGAGTTTCAAATTAAATTAAAAAAGATGCCTGCCCTAAAAATCGCATTTTATGCACTCACACCCGGCAGGCAAAGAGCTTATCTTCTTTATTTTTCAGCAGCAAAACAAACCAAAACAAGGGAAGCAAGGGTGGAAAAATATTTGAAACAAATTTTAAGTGGAAAGGGGTTGGAGGATTAGCTTTTCGGAAATTTTTCAGGCTATGAATAAATAAATCAAATGGATAAATAAAGCATTTCACTATTAATTACGATACAAAATTATACATTTTCGTTTACAAGTTGAATAAAGAAATTTATTAATTTTATAAGCCATTTGCTATAAAATCCAAAAAAACTTCGTCTCTAAAATAATAGATGATAAAAAGTAATGTATGCGAATAAAATTGATCCTTAAAATAAGCCACTAATAAATTCTTAAAAATGAAATATCTACCAAAAGAAACTCTAACCTTCAAAACAAACCTAAAAGAGGATGAAGTAATAACCCGCCTCGCCCACTCTATTGAACCAGAAAAATTAATCAGATCAGGCCTTTTTGGCTTCGGGGGTGCAAAACCTTACGAAGGCAAAATAACCGGTTATACTTTTAGTATAAAGAGAATCATAAAATACCGAAATTCCTTTTTACCGAGAATTATCGGGCAAGTTGAACGCGACATGCAGGGCACTTCCATAAAAGTAAAAGTGAGATTGCAAATTTTTGTCCTGGTATTTTTATTTGTCTGGTGCAGCGGCGCATTGATCGGTTTGTTTTTTATAGCAAAAAATGTAATTGTTAACAAAGCATTTGATCCCTGGTTTTTTATGCCAATTGGCATGTTGTTATTTGTTTATATACTCACAATTGCAGCGTTTAAATACGAAAGCAGTAAATCTAAAAAAGATCTGAAAACACTTTTTGAAGCAGAAATGATAGAAGGATAAAAAAATAACAAAGGTTAAAAACTTAAATCGTTTAAGAAATATAATTAGTTATGTTTAAAATTATTGCGTTCATTTTGTATGTGTCAGGTTGTTTTCAAATTGCATCTTGTACTTTCATTTTCGAACCTTTGAATAAATCTGACATGATTTTCGCAAAAAATGTTCCCCTCCGTATGTTATTTTTGCCATTGTGCGCCACACAATCCCATCCCTCACAGAAAATACCTTTCTTAGGTATTTTAATTTTATTGCATTATACCTTGCTCAGGGCATTCCCGAAGGCATGGCATTTTTTGGTATTCCGGCATGGATGGCCATGAATGGCAAATCACCAGGGGAAATTGGTGGTTTTGTTGCTGCAGTTGGACTTCCATGGAGTTTCAAAATACTGGTTGCTCCGCTCATGGACAGATTTACATTTTTACCGATGGGCAGAAGAAGACCCTGGGTTTTAATCGGACAATTAGGCTTAATATCCAGTTTTATTTTTATGGCTTTCGTTCCTGACCCGCTAAATAATTTATGGTTACTTACCATTGCAGGATTTACTGTTGGTTGTTTCGGAGCATTTCAGGATGTAGCAACCGATGGAATGGCTATAGATATCATCCCGACAAATCAACAGGCGAGAGCAAACGGATTTATGTGGGGATCTAAAATTATTGGCTCATCTGCTTCATTAGCTCTTGGCAGTTGGCTGTTAAATCAATATGGTTTCAATACTGCAATTCTTTCTTTATCCTGTATTGTCGCTCTTATTATGCTGGCTCCTTTATGCTTAAGAGAACGACCCGGTGAAAAATTTTTCCCCTGGAGCAAAGGTGGCGCTTCACCGGAGACAGAAAAAATGCAATTAACCAATTGGCCGGTCATCTTCAAATCATTATACAGTGTATTTACTTTACGCAATAGCCTTATACTCGGCGTTCTTCTTTTTGTAGCCCAGGGCTCTTATAATTATATAGCTACACTTCTGCCAATTTTTACTGTTCAGGCACTTGGCTGGACGGACCAGGCTTTTTCTCAATATTTTGCAACTGCAAGCTTAATCGGTGGAATTACAGGTATGCTTATCGGAGGAATTTTAATAGATAAATTCGGGAAAATACGTATGATGAATATTTATTTTTTTTCATTCCTATTCCTCACTACAGGATTAGTTATTTTCAATGAATTATGGAGTAACAACTGGTTTATTGCGAGTTTTATGTTTGTTTATCAGATATTATATGTATTTGCCTGCATAGGAATCTTCGCTATTGCAATGCAATATTGCTGGAAAAAGGTTTCTGCAAGCCAATTTACAATTTATATGACTATTGGCAATCTTGGCCGCTTAGCAGGTGCGAAAATAATTGGTCCCATGAAAAATCAATTCATCTGGGAATATACGCTATTGTTATTTGCCGGATTAATATGCATCGCGTGGTTTGTATTGCAATTTCTGCGCACCGATAAGCATTTGAAACATATCGAAAATTTGGAAATTAAACAACCGGAAGCAGAACAAAAACCATTATTACACTGACAAAATTTTCCTTTAATGGAATGTCAATTTTCAATTTGCTGATTTAAATCATTTATAGAAGCTTAGTTGGATTATAGCAAATAACTTTAATTTTTCATTAATGTTCCTTTAACCAAAATAGTTGCATTTTTATTGCGAGATATTATTAAGTATCAATCCATTCATAAAAATAAATCAAACAAAAAATATTTGAATTGAAATATTCCACAGAAATTGAAATCAACAAACCCATAAATGAGGTGATTGGAATATTCGACAACCCCTACAATATGTCGAAATGGATGGAAGGCTTACAGAGTTTCGAGCACCTGAGTGGCTCTCCCGGATAAGCTGGAGCTAAATCGCGTTTGAAATTCAAAATGGGAAAACGCGAAATTGAAATGATTGAAACAATCAATACCCGAAACCTGCCTGATGAATTTAGCGGAAGCTATGAAGCCAAAGGCGTTTTCAACATTGTTAAAAATAGTTTTAAAAAAATATCCCCCACTAAAACAAAATATATAACAGAACAAGAATTCCAATTTAAAGGATTAATGAAGATCATCGCATTTTTAATGCCAGGTGCATTTAAAAAACAATCAATTAAATACCAGGTCGATTTTAGAAATTTTGGAGAAAAACAAGTATAGAAAAAATTTCACCTTTGAATTATTATGAGTAATGAGTAATGAGTCAAATAAAACATTCAGCTTAGGAGAATCACTCACCAATTAATCAAGAGTCATTAGCCATGAGTAATGAATCATATAAAACATTCGGCTTAGAAGAGGCACTCTCCCCACTCACCACTCACCAAATAGTCAAGAGTCATTAGTCAGGAGTATAAAAAATCATCCATCGAAAATCAATCTCCTTTCTCATCACTCATTACTCATTGCCTGCAGGTTATCGACATTCGGCATAGAAGAAGCCGGTCCGATACCCGATACCCCTTAAACAAATTTGCCGTTTTAAAATTATCCACTATCTTTATTTCCATAAACTAAATTTTTATGAAAAAATATTTTTTAATTGCTTTTGCAATCCTCACATACTTTCAACCTATAAAGGCACAAATAGAAGACCCATATCTCTGGCTTGAAGAGGTAGATAGCAAAGAATCAATGGATTTTGTTACTAAACAAAATAAAACAACCTTCGACATACTGAGTCAGCAAAAAGAATATCAGAGTATTTATAATAAAAGTTTAGAGATTTATAATTCTACGGATCGAATTGTTTACCCAACTATGAAAGGCGAATATATTTATAACTTTTGGCAAGATAAAGAACATGAAAGAGGCATTTGGCGACGTACTATGCGTGGTAGTTACCTGAGTGGAAATCCACAATGGGAAATTTTATTGGATATAGATGCCATGGCTGCAAAAGATAATATTAAATGGGTATATAAAGGCGCTGAAGGATTGTATCCTAATTACGACAGGTTTCTTGTAAGCTTGTCAAATGGTGGTGGCGATGCTGTTACAACAAGAGAATATGATGTGGATACTAAATCATTTATTGATGGTGGTTTTTTTGTGGATGAAGCGAAAGGAGGTGTAAGTTATTTAGATGAAAATACGTTGATAGTAGCATCTGATTTCGGCGAGGGAACTATGACAACCTCAGGCTACCCGCGACAGGTTAAACTATGGAAAAGAGGAACTTTATTAAAGGATGCTCCCATTATTTATGAAGGAAATCAGGCAGATGTTGGAACCTGGGGAGGAATGATGCGTGATGGTGAGAAGAAATATACTGTCATTACCAGGGCCATGACTTTTTATACTACCGAAACAAATGTATGGTTAAACAATAAAATAATAAAACTTGATATACCACAGGATTGTAATATAAATACACTGCTAAATGATCAACTAATAGTTTCTTTAAAATCTGATTGGGAAGTTGCAGGTTATACCTTTCAACAAGGCGACTTGATAAGTATGAATTTAACTTCACTTTTAAAAGGTAATAAAAGTATACAATTAATCTATCGACCCGACGAATTTTCAAGTATTTCAGGTATATCTGCGACACAAAATAAATTGATTGTAACGCTGGTAACGAATGTGAAAAGTCAAATGTATATCTACACCTTCGCAAACGACGACTGGAAAAAAGAAAAAGTAAATGCTCCCGATTTCGGAACAATTTATACAATTGATGCGGATGAATTTTCAGATACCTATTTTTTCAATTTTACAAATTTTCTTACACCAACTTCTTTATATATAGCTGATGCAAGTAATAATAGTGTAAAACTTTTCAGATCATTACCTGCATACTTTGATGCAGGTAAATATAAAGTGGAACAGTTTAAAGCCAAATCCACTGATGGAACAATGGTTCCATATTTTGTTGTTTCGTCCAAAACAATAGAAAATAATGGCAAAAACCCAACTTTGTTATATGCATATGGTGGATTTGAATCATCCTCACAACCATTTTATTCCGGAACCATCGGAAACGCCTGGTTAGAAAACGGTGGTGTATATGTATTAGCTAATATCCGCGGCGGTGGAGAATTTGGTCCGAAATGGCACCAGGCAGGATTAAAAGAAAAAAGGCAAAATGTTTATGATGATTTTCATTCTGTAGCAGAAGATCTTATTACTCGAAAAATAACCTCGCCTCCACACCTTGGTATTATGGGTGGAAGTAATGGCGGATTATTAGTTGGAGTTGCATTTACGCAACGACCCGATTTATATAATGCAGTAGTTTGCCAGGTGCCATTGCTGGATATGTACCGATATAACAAATTATTAGCCGGTGCAAGCTGGATGGGTGAATATGGAAATCCTGATATTGCGGAAGAATGGGAATACATTAAAAAATATTCTCCCTATCAAAATCTAAAACCAAATACGAAATATCCTGAAGTATTTTTCACAACATCAACACGCGACGACCGTGTTCATCCCGGACATGCTCGTAAAATGGTTGCAAAAATGAATGCTATGGGATATAAAGTATATTATTATGAAAATATAGAAGGCGGTCATGCCGGTTCCTCTACAAATGAACAAAGGGCAAGATCTGCAGCTTTGGAATATTCGTATTTATTGATGAAATTGAAGAATTGA
>CAZXBG010000112.1:0-5465 GCA_964638865.1 uncultured Chitinophagales bacterium
ACGGGAGGAAACCGGGAAGTAAAATAAAATTCCTTACCGTAAACTTACCGACTTACCGCCTAATTCCTACTTAGTGTACCTCCTAATACCATTCTTAATAAGAGGCACATTAAAATTAATCAGAAATCCAACATGGTGTCCAGACAATTTTAAGTGACTTAATACCTGTGCTTGCCAGACAGGATTTACTACATCAACTGCCTTAATTTCCACGATAATACAGTCTTCAATATAGAGATCCAATCTCAGTCCTTCTTGAAAAGTAATTTCTTGAAATTTTACCGGTAAAACTTTTTGTCGAAGAACTTTTATGCCTTCCTTTTGAAGTACATGGGCCACACAAATCTCGTAAATCTTTTCTAGCAAACCAGGACCTAATTCCTTGTGAACAATATAAGCTGCATTAACAATATGTGAAGCGAGAAATTCTTCTCGTTCGGATAATTTAATAAAGGGCATTTGAAAATTTCTAAAGGGTTAAACAATTTTCAAACATACAAATAAATATGTGTTTTGAAAAGTATTTAATCTAATAGCAACCATTTATACACTTCAAAAAATTCACTTCTCCAAAACCACTCAGAATGTGTCCCTTTACTTTCTACCACCAAACGCATTTGAAGACTAGCTATTTTTTTATCGAGAAGAATATCATACATTTTTTCCATATCGCGCATATATTGTGCATCATTTCCTTCCATTGCACCACAAATAAAAAATAGTTTTGTGGGGAGCTGACTGTTATACAATTTTGCGTTACTGAAATTACTTTCGCTTGTCCAAAATGCAGGTGAAAATATACCTCCTTTACTAAAAGTATTATTGTGATTTAAAACGATATATAAACTCTCCAATCCGCCCATGGAACTTCCGGCAACCGCTGTAAATTCTCGCTGTACTTTAGTTCTGTACATGCTGTCCATTTTTGGTTTTAAAGTATTTACCAAAAAAAGTCCGAACTCATCCCCTTCTCCCCCACCATATTTTTCGCTTACAAACCAGGGAGAATATTCCGTAACGCGTTTATCTCCTGCATGGTCAATTGCTACAATAATACTTGTCTCCCAACCTAAGCCACAGATAGAATCCATAGTTTCATCAACACCCCATTCGCCTGCGTAGGCTATAGTTTCATCAAATAAATTTTGCCCGTCGAGCATATATAAAACAGGATAATTTTTTCCAGATGTTTTATAATCGCAAGGCAAATAAATACGCATATTTTTTTCCCTTTTTAATTCGGGAGAATAGAGTTTAAATTGAATTACATCTTTATTTGGTTCAATTATTTTTGTTGGAGCAATATCCTGAAAACTTTCTATCGTTTCTTCCAGGATCATACCGGGAATGTAAGAATAGCTGCGGTTTGTTCTATAACCACCATCCTTAAATACTTCAACACTTTGCCATGTGCCCCTTGTGAATTTAAATTCAATTTGCGTTGCACCTAAATCAGGAAAAAAAGTTACAGAGAGTTTTCCATTTTCATTTTTAAGTTTTAATTTTTCGTCGCCGGGATTCCACTGGTTAAAATTACCCGCTACATAAATAGCGTTTTGAATTTCAGGTGTAAAATCGGATGCATTTTTAAAAATTATAGTTACCTGAGACTGCGTATCAGCATATAAAAAGAGGAACAAAGCAAAAACACTAAGTTTACACAAAGTAGTTATTATTAACCTCATAAAATCACTATTCTATTGGTGATGAAAGTTTTGCCATTAAATAAAGAAATTAAATAAATGCCGGAAGTATAATTATGCAGTATTATTTTATCATTTAAAATATTATTTTGTTCCATTAATTTCCCCTGTATATCATAAATAAAATATTCTAATATATCAGATGAAGTTATATTGATGGTATTCGTATTTACATCAAAATACATTACAGATTGCACGGTTTCATTTTGAATATCAAGTGGAACAATATCTTCGAATAACCATAAATATGCTTCATCAAATTCGCGTTTCCAGAACCATTCGCTGTGTGCACCATCGCTGCGTATGATGGAAATAATTTCTTCCTCCGTAAAACCCGCTGAAGTTAAAATGGAAACAACCTCATTTATATCAGGAACCATATCTACATCCTCATTAAGTCCGGCGGTGATGTATATTTTCGAATCAAATTCCTTAATAAAATTTTCTGCGAAAATATTTACAGAATCATCAAACCAAAAACTCGGCGAAAACACCATGGCTTTTCCGAATATTTCATCATATTCTAAACTTATATAATAGGAGATTAATCCACCTAAACTACTTCCGCCAATAACAGTATTTTCTCTGTCGGGCAAGGTGCGATAATTCAGATCTATATAAGGTTTGAGGTCATCCATTAAAAAGTGCGCATAAAGATCGCCATCACCGCCACCATATGTCGGATGTGTCCAGGGTGAATATTCATCAATTCTATCGGCCTCCCCATTTGCGATTGCAACTATAACAGCCGGAATATGTCCGTTGTTAATTAAATTTTCCGTAGTTCCATCGGCATCCCATTCGCCAACAAAACTTGTTGCGTAATCAAACACGTTTTGTCCGTCGTTCATGTAAATTACAGGATAATAGTTTGTAGAGGTAAAATAATCTGGTGGCAAATAGATCCATATTCTTCTGTACCGATCTAATTGTGGGATATAAAAATTATAATCCAACTCCATTACATTTCCGGTTATGGTATGTGTGCCAATTTGATCCTGCCAATTTGCAATAGTAAAATCTTTAGTAGTTCCATTAGCAATAACTTCCACTCTGTTCGGTAAAAAATCGCCATTTAATAAGGTTTCTGTCCTATCCCAATCGCCACGTGTGAATTTGAATTCAATAACATCCCCATCCACCCCTGATAATTCAATGATATAATTACCATCAAAATCTTTGGTCATAATATAATTTGTATCGGCAGGGTTCCATAAATTAAAATCGCCCGATATATAAATTGTATCCAGAACAGGCATAAAATACTGCGGTATTTCTGTAATTCGCATTGTCATTTGTGCATTTAAAGCTGGTTTAAAATACATAAATGTTAAACATAGCATTAAACAAACTATTTTTATTCTTTTCATATTAGTTTTGTTTGGAACAAATTGCTGTTTATAAAGTATTTTTGTTATCGGCTTTAAAATTACGCAAACAAAATTTGTATACTCTGCATGGCACTCTTTAACACGAGATTAATTACAGCACTCTTTACAATTTTATTCCTTTGTAACAAGGGAAATGCTCAAACACCTGATTTTATGATGCAGGGATGGTATTGGAATTATCCTCTTTTTTATACCGGTATTGGCAATCAAATAGATTATCTGGCTGTGGAAGGAGCGGAATTAAAGGATGCAGGTTTTACCTATATATGGCTGCCACCTTTGGCAAAAGCAACCAGCGGAAGTTCGAGCATGGGTTATAATGTACGTGATTATTACGATATAGGCGATTTTGGTCCTGCGCGCTGGGGCGATAGAGAGGGATATGAAAATATTAAATCGATTTATGGGTCTTTGGGATTGAATATGGTTGCTGATGTAATTTACAATCACCGCGATGGTGGAGCCTGGGAAGATAATGGATCGGTGGAGGGATGGATAGAAAACATGAATGCCATTAAAATTGATGCCGGTGATCAGCCATTTCCTTCCGACAGGTATCAGTGTTATTTGCCCATTGGCGGAGCAACAGATAATGGCGCTGGCACCTATTATTTTAAAATACATTCTGCAAGCGGTCATTCCAATTTTTACAATAAACCGTATCAGGTTGTTTTTTGGACCAATGTTATTCCAGCAGATTATGCAACAGCACCTACTTTAGAAATTGAACCTAATGGTGGTGGCGATTGCAGTGAAACAAATAATACCATTATACTCGGAAAAAGAAAAGATGCAACCATTGATAATGCAGGTTGTGGAACGGATGAACTTGCATTAACTATTTCTGCCGCTGATTTTGATAGTGCGGGAGATACTATTTGGATAAAAATGTTCAACACCGGAGCCGGTGGACTAACCGATATGAGTGATCATTTTATTTATGGTTTGTGGAATGGAGCCATTGCATCTGATATTCAAACACAAATTAAATATCAGACAGCAACTGATTTTAATAATTTACCGAGTGGTGAAGGCGCAATGAATTATTTAAATTTTAAACCAAATGGAAATCCGACACAATTAAGTGGCGATCAGGATGCAATGTTCTTTTATTACGATATGGATCAAACTGTTATCTCTACCAAAGATGTATTATTTGATTACACAAAATATTTATGGAGTGATGAAGCCATTCGCGGATACCGGATGGATGCTGTAAAACATTTTCCCGGTTGGTTTGTGGGCGACCTTTTAGATGATTTGCATGATAATGGCATGAATCCCGGAATGGTAGTTGGAGAAAATTATGATTTTACTCCCTCTGTTTTAAAAGGTTGGGTTGATGATGTGCAATTTAATATGGATGACGACACGAAAGCTGCAATTAATGTGCGCGTATTTGATTTTGCATTGCGCAATAATTTAGAACAAGCATGTGATGCATTTGGTTATGATGTTCGCAATATATTTATTTCCGGAATTGTTGATGGAGCCGGTGGAAGCGGATTTAATTCGGTAACATTCATTAATAACCACGACTTCAGAGATCCCGGACAACCCGTAGATAACGATCCTATTTTAGCTTATGTTTATATAATGACCAATAACAGAGTTGGTGTTCCTTGTGTATATTTTACCGATTATTATGCGCCCGGTAATTTGAGATATGTTATCAACGGATTAATGGAGGCGCATGAACGGTACATTTTCGGCGCTACGCAGGTTGATTATTTAAGCAGATTTTCATCTCCTTACCTTGCAAATTATATAAGTGGTGGAGCTAACACTTCCTTAATTTATCAGACAAGTTATGCGGAAAGCGGAAAAGAAGTTGTGGTAGCGATCAACTTTTCCGGCAACACTTTAAAGGTAGATCAAACAATTAATACTGCAAATATTGCGCCCGGAGATACTTTAACGGATATGTTTTCACTAACTTCTTTTGATTTTATTACGGTACAGGACGACAATCAGATATATCTTGAAATTCCACCCCGAAGTTTTGCAGTATTTGTTGAAGGTGACCTGCGAAGTGAATTAATAGATATATCTACACCGGTAGCTATGGAAAATGTTTCAACCATAAATACCTTTCGGGTATATCCAAACCCTGCGACAGATCAGATACAATTTTTAATTCCGAAATTAAATTCCGGAGACATTACTGTAGCGGTAACTGATATTTCTGGTAAACTTTTGTTTAAGGAAAAACGGTCAGCAACAATAAATAATATTAATATTTCAACATTTCCTGCAGGAGCATGCATAATAAAAATAATTCAAAATAATTCTATTTATATTTCGAAATTCATTAAAAATTAAAATGACAACAGAATCTCAAACATCCATATTTACAACATTATTTCCAACA
>CAZXBG010000112.1:5565-13630 GCA_964638865.1 uncultured Chitinophagales bacterium
AGAGGAGAATGGCCAACTATGACCGTGAAAAAAAGAATTAATTGCATGATCAATTTCACGGTAGAAATGAAAACTAAACGCGAAGAAGTTGTGCGTTTGCTCATGTGGGAAATTGGAAAAACACGGGCAGATTCGGAAAAGGAATTTGACAGAACGGTGTTATATATTTATGATACCATTGATGCATTAAAAGAACTCGATCGCACCTCCTCAAAAATTGAAAAGGAGGAAGGAATTTATGCCCAAATTCGTCGAGGGCCCCTTGGAGTAGTATTGTGTATGGGCCCTTACAATTATCCGTTGAATGAAACTTTTTCAACTTTAATTCCGGCATTAATTATGGGAAATACCCTTTTATTTAAACCGGCGAGGTATGGTGTTCTATTGTTAAAACCATTGCAGGAATGTTTTCAAAAAAATTTTCCTCCAGGTGTAATTAATATGTTATATGGTGAAGGCAAACAAATAATTGCACCCATAATGGAAACAGGGAAAATAGATGTTTTGGCATTTATAGGTTCCAGTCGCGTTGCGAACATTATTCGCAAATCGCATCCAAAACCAAATCGTTTAAGAGCGTGTTTGGGATTGGAAGCAAAGAATCCTGCAATAATATTACCTGATGCAGATCTTGAAATTGCAGCCAGTGAATGTATAACCGGAAGTCTTTCTTTTAATGGCCAGCGCTGCACAGCACTTAAAATTATTTTCGTACATGAGAGCATAGCTTCGCCGTTTCTTGCATTATACAATGAAAAGTTATCTAAACTAAAATATGGTATGCCCTGGGATGAAAAAGTAATGCTTACACCTCTTCCCGAACAAAACAAACCGGCATATCTCAAAGAATTAATTAATGATGCAATATTAAATGGCGCGCAAATTATAAATGAGCATGGCGGACAGAATTTTCTGAGTTTTAATTATCCGGCGGTATTATTTCCTGTAAATGAGAAAATGCGCATTTGGCATGAAGAACAGTTTGGTCCGGTTGTGCCAATTGCTACTTTTAATGACATAGAAGAACCAATTAATTATATTGAAACAAGTAATTATGGACAACAGGTTTCAATATTTGGAACCAACCATGAAGAGATAGCCAAATTATTAGATCCTTTAACCAATCAGGTTTGTCGGGTGAATATTAATTCACAATGTCAGCGCGGGCCGGATAAATATCCATTCAACGGTAGAAAAGATTCTGCGGAAGGAACTTTGAGTGTTACAGATGCATTAAGAGTTTTTTCTATTCGCACTACAGTTGCATTTAAAGATTCTGCTATTAACAGAGAAATGGTGAATGAAATTTTAGAGAATAGAGAATCTAATTTCTTATCAACGGATTATATTTTATAATTTAAATAAAGTTATTGCAGATCATGCAAAGCAGAAAGGCAGGAATATTACTTCATCCAACATCATTACCGGGAAAGTTCGGTATCGGAACTATTGGTGCGGAGGCTTTTGCCTTTGTAGATTTTTTAGTAACGGCAAAACAAAGTTATTGGCAGATATTACCTTTGGGTCCTACGGGATATGGCGATTCCCCTTATCAATGTTTTAGTTCTAAAGCCGGAAACCCTTATTTAATCGATCTGGAAAAATTATGTGATATACACTTATTGGATAAATCAGATTTAGAAGTGCATGAAGAATTTTCTGACCAAAAGGTAAATTACGGAATTGTTATTTCCACCAAACTCGAATTATTAAAAAAAGCACAACAGCGATTTAACTCCGGTGATTATAATGATCTTAAAAATAGTTTTGATCTATTTATATCTGAGAATAATATCTGGCTTGAGGATTATGCATTGTTTATGGCATTAAAAGAAAAATTCGACAACAGGCCGTGGTACGAATGGAGTGATGAATATAGATTGAGAAATAATGAAGTGTTAGAAAATATAAAGCCGGAATTAGGTGATACAATACATTTTCATAAATTTATTCAATATATATTTTCTCAACAATGGTTTGAACTGAAACAATATGCAAACAATAATGGCATTGAAATAATTGGTGATATTCCAATTTATGTTGCAATGGATAGCAGTGATACGTGGGTGAGTCCGCAATTATTTCAGTTTGATGAAAATAAAAATCCGTTATGTGTTGGAGGATGTCCTCCCGATTATTTCAGTGAAACCGGTCAGCTTTGGGGAAATCCTATTTTTGATTATACAGAAATGGAAAAGGATAATTTTAGTTGGTGGATCGACAGGATCAAAACCACTTTAAAATTATATGATCTTGTTCGTGTTGATCATTTCAGGGGATTTGCAGGATATTGGAGAATTCCTTACGGGGATGAAAATGCAATTAACGGTGAATGGATCACGGGGCCGGGTGCAAAATTATTTACTGCAATTAAAAATGCCTTAGGAGAAATTCCCATCATTGCAGAAGATCTCGGATTAATTACACCGGATGTTTTGGAACTGCGCGATGCATTTAATTTACCGGGCATGAAAGTTTTACAATTTGCTTTTGACAGTGGTGAAGCGAATGATTATTTACCACATAACTACGAAAAAAATTGTGTTGTTTACACCGGAACACACGACAATGAAACAGTAAATGGTTGGTTTGAAAATGCAACGGAATCAGACAAAAAATATGTTTTGGATTATATCAATTCCGACGGAGAAAATGTAAGTTGGGATTTAATTAAATCGGCATGGGGAAGTGTAGCAAATACCGCAATTGCTCCTATGCAAGATGTTTTAGGTTTAGGTGCTGATGCCCGAATGAATTTGCCGGGTTCCACTGTGAAAAATTGGGAATGGAGGATGGAGGTTGGTGTCACAACGGATGAACTTGCAAAGAGGTTGGAACATATTACTTCTTTATATGGCAGGAAGCGTGAATCGTGAGGCGTGAGAGGAGAATATATTTTTGTGAAAGTTATTTGAAAAGGGATTGAAATTGGATGGGCGTGAAATTATTTCAGATCGTGAATCGTGAAGCGTGAGTAATATTAACGAGTAAAAGTTAATACACTTAACCCATTGACTTTTGGCGAAATTTGAAGCTCCAGTCCCGCGTCCCGATACCTCATGCCGCCCCCTCTCAATAAAACTCCACCTGTCCGGTATCAAGATCGTATAATGCGCCAATAATTTTTATTTCTCCGGCTATTTCCATTTCGTGAAGTATGCTGCTTTGCTCACGAATTTTTTGAACGGTGATAAATACATTATTCGCAGTTACATTTTGAACGAATTTGAGATTATTTCCTGTTCTATTTTCTATAGTTTCTTTTTCCAATTCAATTGCAGGTTTTATTTTATTGAGCAGGTTTGTAATATTTCCCATTACAATATTATTACAAGCTCCTTCAATTGCGCCGCATTTTGTATGACCTAATACAACGATCAATTTTGAACCTGCAACTTTGCATGCAAATTCCATGCTCCCTAAAATATCTTCATTTAAAATATTACCTGCTATTCTTATACTAAATATGTCTCCCAATCCCTGATCAAAAATTAATTCAGCGGAAGTTCTGGAATCTATACAACTTAATATAGCAGCAAATGGAAACTGACCGCTTGATGTATCATTCACTTGTTCCAATAAATTGCGATGTGCCTTTATATTATTTACAAACCTTTCGTTGCCCTCTTTTAAAATATCGAGTGCATGCTCCGGTGTTAATTCGTCTTGCGTTTCTTTGGTATGCGATCTCATTTAAATAACTTGCCTATTGTTAGTGAACAAATTTAGCGCAGTAATACTAATTAATATAATTTATATCGATTGATGCAAAATTACACTAAAAAATATAACCAATTGAAAACCCAGCGTCAAACAATAAGGGAGAATCACCTAGCTGTATATGCCCGAAGTCGTGAAATCCGTCATTATAAATGAAATCGGAATCTGGATTTTTTTCAGATATCCAGTTTTTTCCATATCCCAATCCGAACCAAAAATCAAATACCATAACATCGAATACAGGCACCTGATCACCGAAATAAACAAATTGCGAAATAGAAAAATCGGCACCTGTAATATCCTCCAATCCAATTTGTCCCTTTGTATAATAGAAATAATTTAACGACAAAGAAGGTTTTAAATATACTCCTTCAAATATTTTGTAATCTTTTGTACGTTTATTTTCGCTTGTTAAATAAAATCTAAACCCGAACCCTCCATAAGCTCCAACAAAGGAATCGCAATAATAATAGTCGCCGAGATTCATTCCTATAAAACCTGCCTCAACATCATAAGAAAAAACTTTTGATTTAACAGTTTCCAGCGACAATCCTAAACATCCGTTTACAGGAGAGAAAAAATCAAACTTAATAGAATGCCTTTTTGTTGTATCGCTATCAGAAAGTTGAGCATTCAATATTGAATAGAAAATTAATAGGAAGAAAATAAGTACAAACTTTATCATGATTCTTTTAATAAGTTAAGATCATTAAATAAAATTTTCAACTTATTTTAATAATATTCCGATAGATAAACCTCCATCAAAAATAAGCGGAGAATCTCCGAACTTAACATAACTGAATTTATATCCTGTCGGACTTTCATAATAATCAAATAATGGATCTATTTCATCACTATTATCATTTACCCAACTACCCCCGTAACCCAATCCAAACCAGATATCAAAAGTAACCATATCTGACAATACCCATTGGTTTCCAAGTGCAAGCAAAAGGGAAAGGGAAAAGTCGTTGCCTTTTATTGCGGTGCCGATTGTAGTGTCGTTAATAAAGTCATAATATTCAAATACATCTTCAAACGTAAAAAAGTTTGCCATTATCAGTGGCTTAAAATATGCGCCTTTCATGTTATTATTCTCTACCATTTCCTGGTCCTTTTTAAAATAAAAGCGCGGGCCTCCTGCCACATAACCTCCTGCGAATTTATCATACAAAAAATAATCACCCAATTTCAATCCGATCAAACCGGCATCAATATCTAACGATGTAAAATTTGACCTGGTTGTTTCCAGCGAAAAACCAAAACAACCGCTCACAGGTGAAAAGAAGTCATATTTCAGGGAATGTGTTTTGAGATCATCTGTATTTTGAGAATAGGTATTACACCATAATGTAATTGCACCTATCAATATTGCTATTTTTTTCATAGAAAATAAGTTTTAATAAAATTTAAAATTAAGGCAAATTCGCGACAATAAAGAGAATATAGATCACCAATTTTCGAGCAACCAACAAATGGTAGTAATAATAATTGGCGCAAGATAAAATATCATTCCAATTTTTTCTTATCCTTCACCCATCTCCACATCAAAAAACTCAAAAACAAACTCACTGCACTAATTTTAAAGATGAGGCTTTTATCTTCGGCGTCAGCAATAAATTGTGCTATTAATAAACTCACTATCAATTGCGGAATAACAATACTCATATTAAAAATTCCCATAAATAATCCCATACGCTGTTTGTTCACTTTTTCACTCATGATGGCAAAAGGCAGACTAACTATTGCAGCCCAACCAATACCTGCAATTGCCATACATATATATAAAGTGGTAACATCTTTTCCAACAAATACAATAAGTGCATATCCCAAACTCATGATAAGCAAACATGTAGATTGCACAGTAATTCTTCCAAATCTTTTTGTTAAAGGTTCCAGCACTAATGCAGGTAATATCGCACCCACAGCATTTAAAATTAAAAAGGAGTAACCTATTATTTTACCAATACTATTTTTTTGTTCATCGTCCAGAGACGAAGAATCATTGGTATTAAACAGCATCTGACTTGCATAAGCAAACATAAATACGAACATCGTTTGAACCCCAATCCATGAAAATGCATTTGCCAAATATATTTTCACCAATTCATTTACTTCCGCCTTTTGAGTATGAGCCTGAACATCCAGTGCATTTATTTCTGCATCAGTTTTATCAGCTTGTAATATTTTAGGTTCTTCAATAAAAAATATAGGAATTATGGAAAATGCAAGCACAATAAAAACACCTACATAAATAAGTGTATAATTATCATACCAGGCACCAATAAAATAAGCGAGTACACCCATCGTTCCGGAAACAGTTTGCATCCAGGTATATCCCTTTGTTCGTGCTTTACCATCGGGTGTTACATCGGTAATAATACTTCTGGTAGGATTAAAACCTAAGTTAATGGCAAGATCAAGGGTTGTTGCTACGGCGAGTGCAACAGGAATTAAACTTTGCGCACCAAATAGTTTTTGAATTACATCGAGATTAGGTAAACAAATCAGCATAAGTGCAGCTATTGTTCCACCAATTAAAATAAATGGCCTTCGTCTTCCACCCCAGAACCAGGATTTATCGCTTACCAAACCAACCAATAATTGCATGACCAAACCTGCAAGAGGTCCACTAGCCCATATCAGCCCAATTTCTTCTATTTCCAGATCATATTTTGTAGATAGGATCCAACTGAGCGCACTGATCTGAACACATAAAGCAAAACCCATAGCTGTTGCGGGCATGGCAAGTATTGCATAAAAAGAATTGGATAATTTTTTTTGGATGGATAACATACTGTTGGTTTAGTTGAACATACTTTTAATCTGTATTCTCAGCTCTAAAAATACAAAATGATATATATTTTGAACACCATTCCCGATAAATATATCTTGTTACTAAAATCACTAAATTGCAGCCAATTAAACCACAAAGAATTATGGAAAAACCTCGTTTGAGTTTTTGGCAGATATGGAACATGAGTTTCGGATTTTTGGGAATTCAATTCGGGTTTGCATTACAGAACAGCAATGCTTCTGCTATACTTCAAAATTTTGGTGCTGATATACACAATCTAAGTTGGTTTTGGCTGGTTGCTCCATTTACCGGAATGATAGTTCAACCCATAATTGGCCATTATAGCGATAATACATGGAACAGACTTGGGCGCAGAAAACCGTATTTTTTAGTAGGAACTATATTATGCTGTATTGCATTGGTAATGCTTCCGAATTCCGCTTTATTTCTTACTGCAAAATCGGCACTTTTAATTGGTGCAGGATTTTTAATGATCATGGATGCAAGTATCAATGTAGCAATGGAACCCTTTAGGGCACTGGTGGCGGATAATTTACCGGATAAACAACGGACATTAGGATTTTCAATTCAAACATTTTTAATTGGTATTGGCGCAGTTGCAGGAAGTTGGTTGCCTTGGTTTTTGGCTAATGTTGGAAATGTTTCCTCAGAAGCTCCGCAGGGTCATGTGGCAGACAATGTAACATTTTCATTTTATATAGGTGCCATCGTGTTTTTTGGTGCCATTATGGTTACTTTAATTTTTGCTAAAGAATATCCTCCAAAGGAATATGAATTATACCATGGAAAAGCAAAAAGAATAAAACATGGAATTGGAGAAATCTTTAATGATTTTGCAAAAATGCCCAAGACGATGAAACAATTAGGGCTTGTACAATTCTTCAGTTGGTTTGCTTTATTTGGTATGTGGGTTTATACTACGCCTGCTATCGCACATCATATTTATGGATTGCCAATTGACGACACCTCCAGCCCAACATTTAGAGAAGCTGGAAATTGGGTGGGAATTATTTTTGGAACCTATAATCTTGTCAGCGCTATTTACGCATTATTTCTACCTGCTCTTGCCAGAACAATAGGTAGAAAATTAACACATGCAATTTCCTTAACAGCCGGAGGTGTTGGTTTGATCTCTATATTTTTTGCATCTAGTCCGGAAATGTTATTATTTTCCATGATAGGTGTTGGTATGGCCTGGGCAAGTATTTTAGCAATGCCTTATTCCATTTTAGCAGGAAGTATTCCCGCAGGAAAAATGGGAGTTTATATGGGGATATTTAATTTCTTTATAACTATACCACAAATTGTAAATGGAATTTTCGGAGGCCCAATAGTGCATTCCATCTTTAATGATAATGCAATTTATGCTATTGTAATGAGTGGAATATTTATGTTATGCGCAGCAATATCTGTAATTTATGTGCATGATGATGGTGATATATCTGCTGTTAAAACAAAACCGATTTCTTAATGGTTTCCCTCAGGTTTAAATGGGTCAAATTCATTTTCTGGGGAGCATCTGTCATT
>CAZXBG010000113.1:0-13606 GCA_964638865.1 uncultured Chitinophagales bacterium
AAATCGTAGAGACGCAATGCATTGCGTCTCTACGATTTAAAAAAATTTAATCAGCCGTAACTTCTATTTTCACTCAGAAAATTTACTTCCTTTTCAACCAGAAAATTTGCTTCCTTTCCATCAAAAAAATGCACTTCCTTTTCAATCAGAAAATTTACTTCCTTTTGGTGCGCGGTACTTTTGAAAAGGGATTTTTAATAAGTTCCCTATTCTGGAATTTTCCTCAGGCAGCATATGCGTATCAATGCCGTACACCAATTTATCTCTGTCGAGTGTTTTGAACGTGCCGAAAATACGATCCCAGATAGAAAAAATATTTCCATAATTAGAATCGGTATAAGGTTGAACAAAATGATGATGTACCTTATGCATATTAGGCGAAACAATTAAATAACTTATTGTTTTATCTAACCACATTGGCAAACAAATATTTGCGTGATTAAATTGTGATAATACTACTGAAATGGATTGATACATAAACACCATCCAAATAGGGGCACCAATTATTAATACTGCCAATAAAGTAAACCCAAATCTGAATACACTTTCGCCAGGATGGTGGCGATTTGCGGAAGTTGTATCGATTTGCTGATCTGCATGATGAATGAGATGAAATTTCCACATCCATTTAATTTTATGCTGAATAAAATGTATGCAATAAGCACCGATAAGATCCATTAATAATAAACCGGCGATTATAGTAAATATTAACGGCAGATTTAGAAGATATAGAATACCGAATTTGTGAAATGTTACCCAGTCAGCTGTTTTAACAATTAAGAAAGCGAGAGAAAAATTTACCACTATGGTTGTTATGGTAAAAAATATATTGATTCCCGCATGTTTAATCTTTTTATACTCCAAATGAAGCAAAGGAATAAGGTATTCCAGACTATAAAAAAATAATAATCCCCCCCATAAAATAATAGTACGGTGCAGATCGGGGATGGTGGTAAAATATTGTATGATTGTTTGCATGCCTCGAATTATCGTTACAAAATTAATAAAACCTATGCTTTTGAAATACTAAGTTACCTGTGTTTCTATAAACTCTTTGTTTGCAATGCAAGCATTGGCTGGCATTTCCTTACAATCTTAGATATTGTTGCGTTCCATTAATTTTCTAAAATCCCTCAAAAACGACTTCCTACAAAAACCCCTGTTTTGTCAAACAGTTCATGAAATACAGTTTGCGATGCGCAAATAAAAATTCCTTACCTTTAGATTTAAAAACGAACCATGCAACAAACCCAAATTGATCAATTAAAAGAACTGCTACTCCGATTAAAAAATGGTGTTGGATTTTTCTCCATGCAAACAAATAAATTAGACACAGTAACAAATAAACGATATGCTTGTTTTTGTCAATTTTTAAAAACTGATATCCAGGAACCTGTCCGATTTGAAGCCTTGTCGCACCATTTCGATAAAAATGTTGATCCTACCCTCGAAAACAAATTCACAGCCCTTGGATTTACCCTCGAAAAAGGTGAAAACTACGTAAAATTTGTCCCCTTCAATTCTGATGCATCCATCCATAACAGCATTTCCGATGTAATCAAAATTTTCGCCGAAATTTATCAGATTGAAACCGGAGCGGAATTTATTTTTGAAGAGGAAATTGAAGAGTAATCAGAATAGGTGTTGGATTTTTGTAAAATTTCAGTATTATCGACTGGAAATTTCATTTTCGTCATTGACATCCTGATAGCCGATACCAACCATCTCTTCCGCCTCCACATTTTGTTTTCCCGATACCCATTTCCTTAATAATCCTTCAAAAATTTCTTCACCGTTTTATTAAACCGTTTATTTTCCTCTATAAAAGGAAAATGACCCGAATTTTCGAAGGTGATGATGGTTGCATTCGGGAGCGATTCCTTTATTTTTTGATCTGCTTCAGGAACAACAATGTCGCAGCTTCCGTGTATTATTAAAACCGGAACCTTTATAACAGATAGTTTAGGATAATAGTTATACCCTTTCATGTCGGCCATAAGGCCTGAAAGAGAAAGTGACGCCACTAAATAATTGTCAGGTAATTTCGGATCGAATTTTTCCATTTTTGTAGTATCACAAAAAACCTGTTTGAACGACAACATCATTAATGCATTTACCGTTGCCATCTCCCCTTTTTGAAATGCCGGAGCTGCGATAAGTTGTGCGCGTTTTAAACTATCAGCACTCGTAGTTTTTTCTATTCCAACCTGATTTGATTGCATAGCCAATTTAGCGCTCAGCGGAATCGGACTGCAATAAATAATAACATTTAATTTATCAGGATGATCAATTGCATATTGAGTTGCAGGAAGTGCGCCCCAGGAATGACAAAGGATATTTAGTTTTTCAATTCCAAATGCTATTCTTATTGCTTCAATATCTTCGGAAAAAGTTTTCAGCGTCATAAATGCTTTAACATTTAACGCCGATTGTCCTGCAGAGCGCTGGTCATAAAATATTAATTGATATTTTTTTGCCAGAGACTCCAGGTGTGGTAAAAAATAATTGTGATTGAGTCCGGGACCTCCATGCACTATTAAAAGCGGCTCTCCCTCACCTATTACTTTAAAGTAGAGCTGCGTGCCATTTATATCTTTAAGCCCCTCAAAAGTAACTTTTTGAGAAAAAACAGAGTTTTGAAAAAGTATAAAGAAACCGAGAATGACCGAATAATGCAATTTCATAAAAAAACCTCCTTGTTTTTGACAAGAAGGTAAAATTAAGGTTCTTTTAGTTAAACCAATTCTCTTTGTTGAACCAGTTCGGGTTTTTCTTTTAATATCGCATTTATTCCACCCTGCACATTTATCACATTTTTTATTCCTTCGCGTTTCAGAATGGAACAAGCCATCATACTTCTATATCCACCTGCACAGTACAGGATATATTTATTTTTCGAATTAATAACATCCATTTGACTTTGCAACGCATTTAAAGGTATATGATGTGCTTCTACTACGATATTTTTCTCCACTTCCGCAGGGCGACGCACATCCAATAAAGCATATTTGCCGGTATCCATCAATTCAGCCATTTCCTCAACGGTGATATTTTTAATATTTTCGGTTATATTTTTTTCTTTCTTCCATTGATCTATTCCTCCATTTAAATATCCGATCACATTTTCATATCCAATTCGAGCGAGCCGTGTAATTGCCTCTATTTCTTTACCTTTTTCTGTGATCAGGATCAAAGGTTTATTAAATTCAAGTAATGTTCCTGCCCATAATGCAAACTCACCATTTAATCCAATATTAATTGAGGTAGGAATAAAACACTTAGCAAAATCTTCACTGCTCCTCGTATCCAATAAAAGAGCACCTTCGGCAGTTTCAATGGTTAATTCTTCACAACTCAATGGTTTTAATGAACGTTCCAAAACTTTTTCAAACGTATCGTAACCCACTACATTTATTTTTGCGTCTTTAAAAAAGTAAGCAGGAACAGCAGGTTGATCTGCGCATACTTTTTTAATAAATGTTTCCTTTTCCTCAATTTTCAATGCGTAATTAGTAGCTTTTTGAATTGCGATTGTAGAAGCAGTTTCTGTGGAAAGATTTTTTCCGCACGCACTACCTGCACCATGTCCCGGATATACAATGGTATGATCAGGCAATACTTTTATTTTTTTATTAAGCGATTCGAATAACATACCGGCAAGTACTTCTGCATCAAGATTTCCACTTAAAAGATCAGGTCTTCCAACATCTCCAATAAATAATGTATCCCCGCTAAATAAACTGTGCACTTGATTTGTTTCATCAAATAATAAATAACAACTTGATTCTACTGTATGGCCCGGTGTGTGTAATAACATTACTTTAATTTTTCCAAGGTCTATAACATCATAATCTCTTAAAATTGCAGCGGGATAATCAGGCTGAGCACCTGGTCCATAAACGATAACCGCACCTGTTTTACGGGCAAGTTCCAAATGACCTGAAACAAAATCTGCATGAAAATGCGTCTCCAATACAAAACGAATTTTTGCATTTCTTGACGCTGCCAATTCAATATAGGGTTCCGGGTCACGAAGCGGATCAATAATCAACGCCTCCCCCTCACTCTCGATATAATACGCTGCTTGTGCTAAACAGTTGGTATAAATTTGTTGGATATACATACTATAAATTTTATTTTCATTCAAAATTAAAGTGTTCCTCTTTTTCGCTGTTCCTCTTCAATACTTTCGAATAAAGCCTGGAAATTTCCTCTGCCAAAAGACTTTGCACCGCAGCGTTCAATTATTTCAAAAAACATGGTCGGACGATCTTCCACAGGTTTGGTGAATATCTGCAATAAATATCCTTCCTCATCTCTGTCCACCATTATTCCCAGATTTTTTAATAATTCAAGATCTTCTTTTATCTCCCCTACTCTGTCTTTAACAGTATCATAATAAGTTCCGGGAACGAATAAAAATTCCACACCGCGTTTGCGTAATTCACCAACGGTAAAAATAATATCATCGGTTGCAACTGCAATATGCTGACAACCTTCTCCTTCGTAAAAATCGAGATATTCTTCCACCTGCGATTTCTTTTTTCCCTGTGCGGGTTCGTTGATCGGGAATTTAATTCGCATATTACCATTTACCATCACTTTGCTCATTAATGCGGTGAATTCAGTGGAAATATCTTTATCATCAAAAGTGATCAGGTTTTTAAATCCTAAAACCTTTTCATAAAATTCCGCCCAAAAATTCATTCTTCCTAAACCTACATTACCTACACAATGGTCAACATACTCAAGTCCGGTTGCCGGAGGATTGTATTCACTTTCCCATTTAACAAAACCAGGAAGAAAAATTCCATTATAATCTTTGCGATCTACAAATAGATGGACTACTTCGCCATATGTTTTAATTCCGGAAATAACTACTGTTCCATTCTCATCGTTTTTCGAAAATGGAAATATAAAAGGTTCTGCACCTCGATGAGTTGTTTGATCAAAAGAATATTTTGCATCATCCACTATAAATGCTATTACTTTAACTCCATCACCATGTTTTTTAACATGATCGGCAATTAAAGAATTTGAATTATAAGGAGTAGTGAGCACAAGCGTGATTTTACCCTGACGCAATACATAACTCGCACATTCTTTATTGCCCGTTTCCAATCCTGAATAGGCCAATGATTGAAATCCAAAGGCAGTCTTATAAAAATGTGCCGATTGTTTTGCATTGCCAACATACAATTCAATAAAATCAGTACCCATCAATGGCAGAAAATCTTCCGATATTGCCTCGATCTGTTTTATTTCCTTTTTCTCTAATAACAAATTTTCCATATTAAAAAATTTAAGTTCTTTTTAAAATTAAATGAACCAATTCTCAATTCTCCACTCTCAATCCTTCTCTTTTTGCCCAGGATAGATAATAATCGTCTACTTCCAATTCTAACGCAGCTTGCGTTATCATTACCGGTTTAAAAGGGTCTATCATTACGGCTAATTCCTGCGTTTCTTTTTGACCAATGCTGCGTTCAATAGCGCCTGGGTGTGGGCCGTGTGGAATACCGGCAGGATGTAATGTAAATTGTCCCGGTTTAATATTATTTCTGCTCATAAAATTTCCTTCTACATAATATAATATTTCATCAGAATCGATATTGCTGTGGTGATAAGGTGCAGGAATTGCCTGCGGATGATAATCATACATTCGCGGAACAAAAGAACATACCACAAAATTATTTCCTTCAAAATTTTGATGAATTGGCGGCGGCATATGTATACGACCGGTCAAAGGTTCGAAGTTGTGAATATTAAATGCATAGGGATAATGATATCCATCCCAACCAATTACATCAAATGGATGATTTGCATAGGTGTAGGGAAATATTTGTCCTTTCTTTTTGATCATGATCTCAAATTCTCCTTCCTCATCAAATGTTTTTAAATTTTGTGGCCGTTTGATATCACGTTCACAAAAAGGAGAGTGCTCCAATAATTGTCCGAATTCATTTCTATATCTTTTCGGGGTAACAACGGGACTAAATGATTCAATAAATAATAATCTGTTATCAACTGTTTCAAATTCCAATTTATAAACTGTTCCTCTTGGAATAATTAAATAATCATGCGACTCAAATTCCACATCTCCAAACATAGTTGTAAGTACACCCTCTCCTTTGTGCACAAATATCAATTCATCGGCATCTGCGTTCTTAAAAAAGTAATCGGAAGTTTGCGCAGGAGATGCAAGCCCGATATGTAAATCATTATTTACAAATAATACTTTTCTGCTTTGAATATAATCCTCTTCTGATGGAATATCAAAGCCGTTAAAACTCAGCTGTTTTAAATTATTTTCAATAGCAATTTTTGGTTGTATATTATATGGTTTTTTCGTTTTTATAACCATGGTTGGCGGATAAATATGATAAACCAATGACGACAAACTGCTGAAACCTTGCGTTCCTACAAGTTCTTCATTATACAGACCACCTTCTGGATTACGGAATACAATATGGCGTTTAGAAGGAATCTTACCGAGTTGTTGATAGATAGGCATAACAAAATATTGAATTACAAATTTAAATTTTTAGAGGTATAATTGAAGTGACATATGTCATTTCTTCGAGTGACATTTACTAATCAATTTCCGGTTTACTGCAAATCGATTTTGAAGTAAAGAACATAACCAACAAAAATCTTTTAAATCATTTCAAAATGAGCAGTAAAATGACGTAAAAATGCAGGTTCTCTAATAATTTTCAATCCTTTGGCATTTTTGCTTTGTTTTAGCACCTCGCCGAATACTTCAATCACATAATCAATATGACTCTGAGTATAAACTCTTCGCGGGATGGCTAATCGCACCAATTCGTTAGTTGCGGGAATTAATTTTTTATTTTTATCATATTTGCCAAACATTACACTGCCAATTTCCACACTTCGAATTCCTCCAATTTCGTATAAAGCACAAACTAAAGCTTGTCCCGGATATTGTTCAACCGGAATATGCGGATATAATTTTTTTGCATCCACATATACAGCATGTCCTCCTGCAGGATACAAAACTGGTATGCCTATTTTTTTAATATGGTCGCAAAGGTAGGCTGTACTTTTAATTCTGTAATTCAAATAATCTGCTTCAAATACTTCCTCCAATCCAACAGCTATCGCTTCCATATCACGTCCACTTAATCCGCCATAGGTAGAAAAACCCTCTGTAATTATTAATAGACTCATACATGCATCTGCAAGTTCTTTATCAGCTATTGCTAAAAAACCACCCATGTTTACCAATGCATCTTTTTTTGCACTCATAATACATCCATCAGCTAAAGAAAACATTTCCATTGCTATTTCTTTATAACTGTGTTTTGCATATTTTTTTTCGCGGTGTTTCACAAAATAACTATTCTCTGCAATTCGGCAACAATCGAGAATGAGCAATATTTTATTTTTTTTACATATTGCAGATACTTCCTTCATATTCTGCATACTTACGGGTTGTCCGCCGCCACTGTTATTGGTAACTGTAACAATTACTGCCGCAATATTTTTTTTATGCCGTTTAAATAATTGTTTTAGTTTTTCAGTATCCAGATTTCCTTTAAAAGGATAATCGCTGTTAAAATCCTTTGCCTCTTCTATTGGTATATCAATTGCCTGAGCTCCGCTAAATTCGATATTTGCCCTTGTTGTATCAAAATGTGTGTTACTGATAAATACTTTCCCCTTTCCCCCCAAATAAGTATATAAAATCCTTTCCGCAGCGCGACCCTGATGTGTAGGCAAGATATATTCGAAACCGGTGAGATTATGAACCGCTTTATAAAATTTCTGCCAGCTCCGTGCACCGGCATAACTTTCATCCCCCTGCATCATCGCAGCCCATTGGTTTTGGCTCATTGCAGAAGTGCCACTGTCGGTTAACAGATCAATTAACACATGTTGCGATTGAAGCAAAAAAGGATTAAAATGCGCTTTTTGCAAATGTTGTTCGCGTTCTTTTTGGGTGGTAACCTTAATAGGTTCCACCATTTTTATTTTGAAGGGTTCGATAATGGTTTTAAAATGCATACTTACTTGTTTGTTGCGAATTTGCCTGGATTCAAGTGCAGGAGGAATGATAAAAATCAGTGCAACAGGTGAGTAATGTCAGATATTCAATGCAACTTAGGTAAAGCGCGAAAATAATCATCCAATATAAAAAATCAATAGTTATTATCCATTGAACTTAATTCATTAATATAATGCTTATCATTTCACTTTTTAATAAAGGACCTTGCAATATTGCCTTCCATTGTTTGCATTACAATTGTGTAAAATCCGGAAGGAAGATGATCAATTTTTAATTCAACAGTATTTTTACCGATGGAATTCACCTCTGTAAAAACTCGATTCCCGGTTATTGAATATATCATAATTTGATTTACACTATTGAGTTCTGAGATAGGGATGTTGATTATATCAGAGGAAGGATTCGGAAACAGCTGGGCCAAATTGTTTGTTAAAAGTTCAGAAATTCCGGTGACAAAACAATCAACACCGATCACATATTTTCTTTCTGTGGTTCCGAGGTACATCCCATCGCGATAATGTTTTGGAAATTTAATTTATTGGCTGAAAATTGGACTAAACCAATAATAAATAGTGATAATTTTGTAAAAATTAGAATAACATTTCATTCTATGTAGTTGTATAGGGGAAATTAAAGATCCAATTATATGGAAAAAGATTCTTCCACACCAATAAATTGATGATAAACATCCCTTTTTAGCTGCTATCATACGGGAATTTTTGGATTCGAACCTATTACTCTCCCGCTTAAAAACCGGGATGCTTTAACCAACGGAGGTGAAACCGGATTATTTCAAACTAACTCAAACTAAAAAGTCAGCTTGCGCTGACTTTTGTGGGAACACTTGGATTCGAACCAAGGACCCTCTGCTTGTAAGGCATAAAAATACCGTTTTCATTGGTTTTCGAATTTTTTAAAAATGGATGAAACCATTGATGTTATTGGTTTTTTAATTTTTTGCGTTTTGCCTGTTTATTGATATTTATCATAAATGTTTGCAAATTGTTTGCAAATTTTGTTTCTTTGGTAAATGAGAAGCACCTGTTCAACCTCCATTTTTCTCGATACCCGAAGGCTAAAAAAAGACAAAACCTTTCCTGTTAAATTGAGAGTCACCTTTCAGCGAAAATCACATTATTACGATACCGATTATAGCATGACCGTATCTGATTTTGAAACTATTATGAAATCAGAAAAGCTAAGAGGGGAAAACAAGGATATAAAATTTGACTTGATGAACATCGAGGATAAGGCAATGACCGTAATTGAGGAAATGACCCATTTTACTTTTCCTGCATTTGAAAAGAAGTTTTTGGGTCCTTCCTACCAAAAAGGAGATGTTTTTGCCAAGTATCAAGAATATATCAGTCAGCTCGAAAAGAACGACCAAATCGGAACTGCTTCGGCTTATCGTTGCAGCATGAAATCGCTATTTAAATTTCTTGAAAAGTTTTATAACCTGAAAACAATGTCCTTTCCCTTTGCAGAGATTAACGAGAACTTGTTACAGGAGTATGAAAATTATATGATTAACGAACTGGAGTCTTCTTACTCCACAGTAGGCATCTATTTAAGACCATTGCGCACATTATTTAACAACGCAAAGGAGGATGGCGATATTCCGGCAGACCATTATCCATTTGGGAAACGCAAATATCAGATTCCGGCAGCCACAAACAATAAAAGACCATTGAGTGGGAAAGAAATGAAATTATTGCTTGAAACTCCCGCTGACCAATTTGAAGAAAAAGCACGTGACTTTTGGTTTCTGAGTTACTTATGCAATGGCGTAAACATGCATGATATTGCTGAAATGAAATTCGAAACAAATCTGCAAACCACCCAGATCGTATTCTTTCGCGAAAAAACCAAACGCACTAATAAAACGAATCTGAAGACTATTGTTATCCAATTAGTAGGGCTTTCCCATTCCATTATTGAAAAACACCGAAACGCAGACACTCAAAAAGGCAAATATGTTTTCCCGATACTCCAACCCGGAATGACAGCCAAAGAAAAAAAACGCGCTATCCAAAACTTTACAAGATTTGTGAATCAACACATCAAACGCTTGGCACTTAAGGCAGGATTAGGAAAAGATATCAGCACTTATTGGGCAAGACATAGTTTTTCTAATACAATGCTCAACAACGGCGCAAGCATTGAAATGATTTCAGAAAGTGTAGGGCATTCGAGTATTAAAACAACAGCAAATTATTTAAGCGGATTTAAAGTGGAGAAGAAGCAAGAAATGGCGGAGAAGTTGATGGATTTTATGAAGGAGTGAAGGCCTCCCATCAGATGAATAGGTTAAATATTGACTTAGTCATAAGAGCTGCAAATTCATTCTGTTCACATTATTTTCTTGTTCATGTCACGTGAACGCTGTATATTTGTGAACGATGAAAGAAGATATTATACATACTGCGACACGAAATTTGCTGGAAACTGCCGGAATAGTAGCTGCTTGGCGAAAAACAGGACCATTGGATGGCCAATTGAAAATGAAACTGAACGGCAGGCAATATACCTACAATGTTAAGGTAAAGCCGGAAGTCAGGCCACATGACCCTCAAATAACGCAATTGCATTCTGAATATCAAAACTTACTGGTAATAGCCAATCGAATTAATCCAAAGGCAAAAGCAGCATTAAGAGAGAAAGGCATTGCCTATCTGGAAGCAAATGGAAATTTTCATTTAAAAAATGAAAATGTATATTTTTTAATTGATACAAAAGATGCACTACCTGCAAGAAAAACATTTGGGAACAGAGCATTTACAAAAACAGGATTAAAAGTGCTTTTCCATTTACTGCAAAATAGGGATGACATTAATCTGCCGCATAGGGAGTTAGCGGAAAAAGTTGGCGTTGGATTGGGAAATATTCCGCAAGTGCTGGAGGGATTGCGAGAAACCGGCTATTTATTGCTGCTCAACAACAAAGCATATATTTGGGAAAATCGTAAACAACTTTTAGAGCGCTGGATAAATGAGTATGAAACGGTATTAAGACCTAAACTAAAAAAAGAATATTATACTTACAAAGGTAAATGGCAAGACATAATACTAAATACGGAAACAAGCGCATGGGGCGGAGAACCGGCAGCGGATATTTTAACAAATCATTTGCGGCCGGAAAAATATATTCTTTATACTACGGAAAATAGAAGTGCCCTAATGAAAAATTATAAATTGCAACCTGCTCAAGATGGCGAAATAGAAGTGCTGGAATTATTTTGGAAACACACAACCGGTAAAAACACACCAGCACCAATTTTGATATATACAGACTTACTTTTAGAAGGAGGGAAAAGAAATAAAGAAACCGCAGAAAAAATTTACCATGAATACATCGAACCAAACCTATAAAGAATTAGCAATTCCTTATTTTAAGGAAACTTTTGATTGCATTGATCAAATTATGCATGCACACAACATCCCCTACTATTTAATTGGAGTAAGTGCTATCGCGTTAGAACTGCTTAAACATGGGATTAAACCATCACGGGGAACAAAAGATATCGATTTTGCCATCATGATTTCAAGTATTGCAGAATATGAAAGAATTAGTGAAGCGCTCATTGAAAAAGGATTTAATAAAGTTGAAGCTCCATGGACATTTTATTCAAACACCTTTAAAGTAGCTATTGATGTGTTACCATTTGGCGAGATTGAAGAAAAGAATACCCTAAATTTTAGTGAGCGTTATATTGATTTACACACTTTAGGTTTTAAAGAAATATTAGAGGATTCAATTCCTATTGGTATTGAGGATAAAATAGCAAATATTCCACCACTGCCGGGCATGATAATACTTAAATTGATTGCCTGGAGTGACAGACCCGAAGAAAGAGAAAATGACCTTGCCGATATCATTAAAATAATTGAGCACTTTTTTAAATTGGCATTTGACGAAATAGTGGAATTTTATAATGATACATTCCCTGAAGATAATTTTGACCAAAAAATTATTGCCGCGGAAGTTTTAGGAAGAAAATCAAAAATATTTCTAAATAAATCAGAAAAAATTGCCGAAAAAATACATCAGGTATTAACATCAAATTTAAATACCGCCTCAAAATCAAAGATTTCAAAAGAATGGGCCAGAATCTTAGATGTTGAAGTTGAATACGCCTATTCAATTCTTGAGGCTTTTCAAAAAGGGATTTTGGATGGTTAGATTTATTATAAAGCAAAAATAATTACCGGAATATTAAACACCCCAAAACAACAATGAATAGTAAAACACATTTAAAAAATGACCTCCACCACACTTTTGCCATAAACACCGGCTACATCTACACCGACCTTTGTAATCAATGGTCCAATCACCCTCGCGAGCTCATTGAACAAACAGAATGGAAACTAAAAACCATCCTCTGGCTAAAGAAAATAGTTACCGTTGCATACAGCGAAAACATGAAAACATACCTCGAAGGCAAAAAAACATTGTTGGCATCCTACGAGCAATATGCGAAAGACCCAAACAACCCACCCTACACTGAATATTTCATGCACCCAAACGGCGCAATTGGTTTTGATTTAATCGCATATAATGAAAACTGTATTCTTCAAAACGGAAAGGATGAAAACTTTGATTTCTTCTTTACTTTAAAATTAATGGTTCTTGATATTATGCAAATTGAAGGTTTTCTTGAACACCAGTTTTCAGCAAATTTCAACAGCGAAGGAAAACAATACGAAAGTTTTCTTCAGGCATTAATGGTAAAATATAAAAATTACTTCGAAAACACATCCATTCCGGAAATGGCAGATGTTTTTATCAGAAAACATCTGAAAACAAATGAAAAGCACCCGATTCCTACTGATAACACCGGAAACTTGAAGAAAACTGCGGAAAACAAAAAATTGCTATCGGAAAACAACACAACCCCCGAAAAAACTGATGAAAACAACGCTAACACCATTGAAACCAATAAAAAGAACAAATACGCATTTACGCAGTCTGCAGAGGAAAACAACCCCAATATGCTTTCAATAGAGCAAGCCAGCGTATATCTAAACCTTGCCATCCAAACAATTTATGGATACACCAGCCGCCGGGCCATACCCTTTTATAAACCATATAAAAAAGTATATTTCTTGAAATCAGAACTGGAGGAATGGGTGAAACAAGGCAAGAAACCCCTAAAAGAAATTCAGGTATCAAAAATTAAGAAAACGAAGCGGTTTTAGTGTGCTACTTTTGTTTCCAACTTTATAAGACAAAAACGGTGTAATTTCTTTTAGGAGAATTTGGTCAAAAAACAGGGGTTTTACAACAAATTGAAAATGAAAACATTTACTTTCAAAATATTCCGGTTTGAAAACAGTTGATTTCTTTTAGGCGAATGGCGAAAACTGTTGAAAACAGAAATAATGGCATTTTTGAAGAAAATTTCTTTTAGGAGAATTTTGTGAAAACAAACAAGGGTTTTCACCCAAATGGAAAATGAAAACATTTTTTTTCAAAATATTTCGCTTTGAAATCAGTTAATTTCTTTTAGGCAAATGGCGAAAACAGTTCAAAACAGAAATAAAGTCATTTTTGACGGAAATTTCTTTTAGGAGG
>CAZXBG010000114.1:0-13489 GCA_964638865.1 uncultured Chitinophagales bacterium
TAAAAACCTTTTCTGCTTCTTTTACCTGAATAAAATATATACCATTTGGCAGGGATTCAATTTTAATATTGCATACATTTTTATTTGTTTCCAGGGATGTTATAATTTGCCCAAATGCATTAATTAATATAATTATTTTGTTGTGTAGATTATTAGTGTTTACAAATATTTCTGTGGTTGCCGGATTTGGAAAAATGGAAACAATGAGCTCATTTTCTAAATTTTTCAAATCGGTAGTTCCTTCATCTATTATTTTATCACAATCATCATCTAATCCATTTAAAATTTCCGTTGCGCCCGGGTAAATAAAAGGATTGGTATCATCACAATCTGTGGAATCATTTGCAAATCCCGTTATGTTTGCGAGACAGGAAATTGTGTCATTATTAACGTCACCATATCCATCACTGTCTAAATCAGCGTATAAAATATACAGGGATAACCCCTCATCAATTTCTACATTACAATTATCATCAATCCCGTTACAAACTTCATTAGAGCCGGGGTTGATGAGAAATTCAGCATCATTACAATCCAGATTATTTGCTGAAAATCCGGCAGGTGCGGTTAACTCACATAACATTACAGGAGCAAAAGGATCACCGTATAAATCTCCATCAGCATCGGTATAATAAATTATTGGGGTATGTATTAAAAAATTGTTGTCATCACAATCGGTATTATCCATAACATATCCTTCCGGAGCAGGCAATAGGCAGGTAGAAATAGAAATATCAGGATCACCAAATCCATCCTCATCATTATCCAAAAAATAAACAAATATTGTAAATCCTTCGTCTATACTTCCATTGCAATTATCATCAATGGAATTGCATAATTCTATTGCGCCGGGAAAAACATCCATATTGTCGACGTTGCAATCTGTACTATCCGTTGTGTATCCACATGGCAGCAAGGGATTGCACAGTGTTATAGAAGTTCCTGCATCTCCAAAACTGTCTTCATCCCCATCAAAATAAAAAGTATATAAAGCTAATCCCTCGTCTATGAGGATATTGCAATTATCATCAAATCCATTACATAATTCCAATGCACCGGGGTAAATTAATAAATTGATATCGTTACAATCTGTGGAATCAATTACATAACCGGTCGGAGGAAATCCTGCACATTCAGAAATTGTATTTTCTAAATCCCCGAAACCATCTCCATCCATATCAGCAAAATAGGTGGTATAAATAAAACTGTCATCAATAATTCCATTACAATCATCATCCAAGCCATTACAAACTTCTATAGCGGAGTAACAAGAATCAGGTGCCAATCTTACTACCCAATAATCAGGCGAAGTACCGAGCCCGATGAGGTCTTCTGTTTTTTCAAATGATGCAAGCGAATTGGAAGCTCCAATCAAGGCGAATCCATTATCGTTAGTCTGAATTATTTCGCGCAAATATTCATTTCCCCAACCACCAATTGTTTTTTGCCATACAATATTTCCTAACTCATTTATTTTTAATATCCAATAATCCTCATAGCAGTGACTTGCTTCGGTTTTGTTACCGGAAATTCCAGAATTAGAATAACCTCCAACAATATAATTATTATCATTTGTATTAATAATTGTAGTGAAATAATCAAAATTTCCTCCTCCAATTGTTTTATCCCAAACAATATCTCCATCAGTTGTTAATTTAACAATCCAATAATCATAAGTTCCTATTTGGGGTTGTGTTTTATCCATGCCAATACCTGAAAGGCTAACCCCACCAATGAGATATCCTGAATCATTTGCCATTATTCCTCTAGCGTATACATCGGAGCTTAATCCTCCAATAGTATTATCCCAAATAATATTTCCTATGGAATCAATTTTTACGATCCAATAATCACCTAAAACGGAGGGTTCTGATTTATCACCTGTGATACCGGAATTGGAATCCCCCACCAAAAGATATCCGCCATCATCTGTTTTACAAATACTGCCTAAATATTCGTTCTGATCTCCTCCTATCGTATTTTGCCAAATAATATTACCAAATTCATCTAACTCGAATATCCAATAATCGTAACCACCCCAACTAGCCTCCAATTTATCAGCTGAAATTGGAGAATCAGATTGCGCTCCGATAATACAGCCTCCACCATCAATTGGCAATAATGCAGATAAATAATCTGTTCCTGCTCCACCGATAGTATTTTGCCTGATAATATTACCTAATTCATCAAGCTTTAATATCCAGATGTCATTAGTACCTGCAATATTTATTTCTGTTTTATCCCCTGATACACCTGACTGAGAGTTTCCACCTAATAAATATCCGCCATCTGATAAAGGCTCTATAACCATTCTTGCAGGGGCAGAATAATAATATTCCCAATTAAGTCCTCCAATGGTATTTTGTCATTCTATAACACCTAAACTGTCAAGTTTTAATACTCAAATATCATACCCTCCATCAAAACCTGTTTTATCACCGGAAATTGTGCTTGCAGAATATCCGGCCAATATATAACCGTTGTCGGAGGTTTGCCTAATACTTGTGCCTCCATCATCACTATTACCGCCAATGGTATTGTCCCATTCAATATTGGGAGATTGGGCATAGAAGCAATATGTTAAAAGTGAAAAACAAAGAGTATAAATCGTTCTGTTCATTTGATAGTATCCACCAATTTTTTGAAAATTGAAATTACATATTACCTACCTAAAAAAGGCAGAATTAAGTCCTAAAAATAACGAATCATCCTCTAAAACACCCATTTTAAGGGCAAATTGCCAGATAATAAAGCTTCTGCTTTAACTTTCCTTTAATTTTCCACCTTTTTCAAAACTCCGTTTCTCTCTTTCACCCAAATTTCCCAATTTTACCCCGTGGAGGAAAGCAAACCTATAATGAAAACGCAGAGTAGAATAAATTGCATTTTTTTGAAGCACAGTATTTCCCTCACAGCTCTCCTATTTCTGCTTCAACATGGCTTTTCTCAAAACGCTGCGCTTTCCGGAAAAATAACCGATGCTGAAAACAAAGAACCCCTATATGCAGTTACTGTAATTATTACCGGTACTTCCTTTGGTGCAAATTCGGAATTTGACGGAACTTTTGAAATAAAGGATATTCCTCCCGGAGAATATAATATTCAGTTTACCTATATTGGTTATGAAAAAAATGTATTTACTGCAATAAAATTTACTGCAGGTGAAAATAAAAAATTAGATGTGGCATTAAATCCTACCACATTAACATTTGATGAGGCTGTGGTAATTCACGGAGAAAAACCTTTGGTTGATGTAGAGGAAGCAAAAACGGGTTCTACCTTAACTGCAAAAGAAATTGAATTACAACCGGTGCGACAAATTCAAAGTGTGGTGAACATGCAAACAGGGGTTGTACAAAGTGCAGATGGAGTGCATATTCGCGGGGGAAGAAGTTATGAAACAGGATTTTATATTGATGATGTTTCTGCTCGCGATCCGCTGAGTGGAACCGGATTTGGAATTGATATCGGAACAAATTCTATCTCAAAAATAGACGTTACAACCGGTGGTGCAGGGGTGGAATTTGGAAACGCAACAGCAGGAATTGTAAATACCACCACAAAATCGGGAGAGGAAGAATTTGAATTTAATGCAAGTTATAAACGCGATAATTTTGGATTTAATAAAGACGCACAAAGTAACTGGAATCAACAGGTGATGGAATTGGGAATGGGTGGTCCACTGGCTCTTAAAAAGAAACTTACTTTTTATACTACACTGAAAACAAATTTCAGTGATACCTATATTCAAAACCCTGCCGATAAAGTGATCTCCTCCTTATATTCTGATTCTTTATGGTCGCCCTACCAGGATAATCGCTGGGCAGGTATGCTGAAACTGGATTATAAATTAGACCCGAAAAGAAGGCTAAGTTTTACGTATTTAAAAAGTATAACCATAAATCAGGATTATAATATGTTGCGTGTAACAGGCAATGATGTAACATTTAATCCCGGGTATCAGTTTTTGTTTGCGTTAACTCCCGACAATGCAAATACCTATACACATGATACAAATCTGGAGACAATTAAATGGAGTCATACCACCAGTAATACATTTAGTTATACTATAACGGCATCGCGTTTATTTGTAAAATTAAGAGCCGATGCAAATGGAAATCCCTGGCGACCGGATGTGGTAAATACAGAATTTAATCCGGAAAGTATTGTCACTTTTCCTGCAACCGTTTTTAATCCGGATGATTCCATTGTATTTGTAAATCCGGGTCCCGGATTATATAATAACGGTGGAATTGCAACCTTATGGCACGACCATTATGTGTTGGAATATACCCTGCGTGCAAGTGGAAATTTATATTCAAAAGACACACGCAATAAATTATTTTTCGGAACCGAAATAAAACCCCAGGAATATCAGTGGGTGGACATTACAAGTCCCTGGATAGGTGCACCCATTCAACTTGCCGACGGTTCGTTTTCGCAGTCGTATCGGTTAGGAGATATTAGTGATGTATGGAAAGTGAATCCATTAATGGGTGCATTTTTTATCAGCGATAAATTAAAATATTTAGGCTTAATTGCAGAAGCAGGTTTGCGTTTGGAATATTGGGTTCCGGGAAAATTTTTAGATGATGCCGTTGCAAATCCCGATGCTACTATTGCGCAGGAATTTCGTGATGCCTATTATAATGATACTTATAATTTTGGAGAGCGCAGATTTAAAATGCGTTTACTTCCTAAATTCTCAGCATCATTTCCAATAAAAGAAAATCAGGTGATGTTTTTTAATTATGGACACAGCACCGTGATGCCACACCCAAGTTATATTTATACGGGAATGGATCCATATTATGCCGACAGATCGACACTCGGATTTATCGGAAATCCTGATCTCAATCCGGAAGTGGATATTTCTTATGAAATCGGATTAAAATCTGCCCTTACTTCTAATGATGCATTAAATATTACGGCATTTTGGAAAGATAAATATGATTTTATTACTTCTTCATCTATATTGATTGAAGATGTAACAGGAAAAGAAGTTTCGCGCACTATTCGAATTAATGGAGATTATGCAAGAGTACGCGGAGTGGAAGTTTCTTATTTAAAAAGAATACAAAAATGGTTCAGCGGAAGTATTTCTTTTTCTTACAGCATAGCAACAGGACAAAGTTCCTCTGCATCAGAAACCTTAGGTGAAATATTAGCCACCGGTAATTCGGAAACCTCTGTAGAAACTCCGCTTGCATGGGATAGTCCTATTGATGCTAAAACATTTTTAATTTTTATTCAAAATACAGAAACAGGTTTATTCGGAAAATCCTGGTTAAATAAAATGACTTTATACACAGAGGCAATTTATCGTTCCGGAAAAAGATATACTCCTTACGAATTAACAGGTTACGAAAGCGCTTCGGGGAGACCCATTTATGAAATTATTTCCGATCCGGATAAAAGATATTCTGAACTTGGTGTTTCCAGTTTTTGGTTGAACCTTACCTTTAAAAAATGGTGGGAAATAAAAGGCACTGAACTTGCCTTCACTTTTGAAGCGAGTAATTTATTAAACAATAAAAATACTGCAATTGTAAATCCGGTAACCGGTATGGCATATGAATATGGAGATCCTGTTCCAAGCGAGTGGCGCGATCCTTCCTTTATTGATCCCCGCGATCCACGCAGTTTTGGAACGCCGCCGGACAATCCAGCGAGATATTATGAGCAGAGGCATTTTTTGTTGGGATTGGGATGGAAGTTTTGAATTTTATAACTTTATGCAAAACTGTGGGTAAATTTATTAAATGATAATATCTAAACTAATATTAAAAAATTGGAAAAATTTCAAAGACGTAGAAATTGAACTGCAGGAAAGGGTATTTATTGTTGGGGCAAATGCCTCAGGCAAATCTAACTTATTAGATGTTTTTCGGTTCTTACGAGATATTGCTAAACCTGGTGGCGGATTACAAAAGGCTGTGACTGATAGAGGCGGTATCTCGAAAATAAGATCATTAGCTGCTAGAAGCAATCCAAATATTGAAATTGAAGTATTCATTTCTGACTATGTAACCAAGGAATTAAAGTGGAGGTATGCAATTGGGATTAAGCAGGAGTCAAGAGGATTTAGATTGCCACAAATTTCATATGAGAGAGTATGGAAAGGTAAAAAAAAAATAATCAATCGTCCAAATACTGAGGATGAGAAAGATAATGCAAGAAAAACACAAACATATTTAGAGCAGATTAATGCAAATGAAGAATTTAGAGAGATCGTAAGATTTTTCGAAACCACCTTGTATTTGCATTTAGTTCCACAATTACTCAAATATCCCCAAGCCTTTACCGGCCCAGATTTACCGGGTGATCCTTTTGGCAAAGGATTTCTTGAACGGATTGCAATTGTTAAAGAAAAAACAAGACATGCAAGGCTAAATAATATACAACAGGCTCTTAAACTTGCTGTTCCACAATTAACAGAATTAAAATTTACCACAGAAATGGGGTATCCTCATTTAGAGGCATTATATGAACATTGGAGACCTGGAGCCGGCAAACAAAAAGAGGACCAATTTAGTGATGGCACATTAAGGTTGATTGGATTGCTATGGGTATTACAGGAAGGTGATGCGCTTTTATTGTTAGAGGAGCCCGAACTATCGTTAAATGGTTCTATTGTTTCTAAATTAGCCGGTCTGATTCATAAACTTCAAAAACCTAGAAAACGACAGGTAATAATTGCTACACATAGTTTTGATCTATTAAGCGACAAAGGTATATCCCTTAAGGAAGTTATTGTTTTAGAACCGGCATCAAAGGGGACAAAAGCAAATGTAGCATCAAACATATTAGATATTAAAAATCTATTAAATGCCGGAATGTCACCTGCCTCAGCTATTCTACCCAGAATAAAACCTAGAAATATTAATCAACTTAGTTTCGAATTTAAATCATGAATCTTATACCTTTGAATTTTGCATTTGAAGATCAAATTAGTGAATTTGTTATGATGAAAATGGTTGATAAAACTCAAAAATTTATTATTGGATATTCCTATACTGAAGGGGGTTTCGGTTATTTAAAAGAAAACATAAAAGGTTGGAATGATGCTTCGAAAGGAACTCCTTTTTTTGTATTGACTGATTTAGATACTAAAAATTGTGCGCCTGAATTAATACGAAGTTGGATAAATGCAAAAAAACACCCCAATTTGATTTTCAGAGTAGCAGTCAGAGAAGTTGAATCATGGTTAATATCTGATATCGAAGGGTTTTCAAAATTTTCCGGAGTTTCTGAAGCCAATTTTAATAAACGTCCCGAATTGATTAAAGATCCTAAAAACGAAATATTGCGTTTAATAAAAAAATGTAAAAAAAGAAAAATAAAGGAAGATATATTGCCGAAAGACAAATTTGCTTCCGTAGGTCCAAATTATAATGATCGGTTAAGTGAATTTGTTATTTCTTTTTGGGATATAGATAGAGCTTCGATTAGGTCTGAAAGTTTGAAAAGAGCGATGGCACATCTTCAAAGATTTACCTATCATACCAAAGTAATAAATTAAGAATAATAAATTATTAATAATGGAATAAAAAAAATGCTTGTATCAATTCCAATTACCTCAAAAAAATTATAATTGAGATGAAATTTTATAGCGTTTATAATTTTACTCAAATCAGGCAACATTTTTGCAGAGTAATTATAAATTCATTACTTAAACCACAATTGTATACTTATAGGCAAATCCTACTTAAAATTAATTAAACATGCTGAGATCAGTTTCCATTGTAATGAGCTTAGGGATTTGCCTCATTATTGCCTCTTGTTCTAAAACCACTGCAGGCTGCGGGTCTTCAACCGATTGCGCTTCAGTAACATACACCGCCACTATTCAACCTTTAATTGCAAACAAATGCGGACTCTCGGGATGTCACGGGTCTGAATTTTCTACCTTTTCAGGACTACAACACATTGTTGACAACGGATCATTGGAAAGTGAGGTAGTGAATTCAGAAAGTATGCCTACCGGCGGAGTAACTATTACCTGCGGGGAAAGACAGGAAATAGAATGCTGGATCAATGCGGGAGCATCCAATAATTAATAAAATAGGCCATTTGCTAATAATAACTGTCTTCTTAAAGACGGTTATTATTATGTACAGTTTTCATTTTAAGAGCAGCAGCTAAAATTTAACCTACTTTTAACAGGTCAACTTTCCTAATTTTCCACAAAACCTGTCTAATTTTAACACTTCAATTAAATCACATTAAATTATGAAAAAAATTATATCCGCGACACTTCTTTTATTGATAGTCGCAACCTCCAATTTATTAACTGCTCAAAACTTGGACGAAGTGCTGGAAAATCATTTTGATGCCATTGGTCAAAAAAAACTCAAGAAGGTAGAAACTGTTACTACCAAGGGTAAAATCAACCAAATGGGCATTGATGTTCCCTTTGTTCAGATATCGGTAAGGCCAAACCTCTTTCGGGTTCAGGGCACATTTCAGGGTTTGAGTTTCATACAAACGTATAACGGTGTTGAAGGTTGGACCGTTAATCCATTTGCCGGAACTACGGAACCTGAGCCAATCCCCGCCGACCAGATGAAAGAATTAAAGGTACAGGCTGACATGGATGGAATTTTATGGCAGTGGAAGGAAAAGGGTTACATGGTAACACTCGACAGCTCTGAGGAAGTGGAAGGAACACCTTGTTACAGAGTTAAAGTGGTGGTTCCTGAAGGAAGCACTTATGTCAATTTTATTGACAAGGAAAGTTTTTTGTTGATCAAAACAAATACTAAAAGCACTATGATGGGTGCTGAGGTTGAGAGCGAATCTTTTTACAGCAATTATATGCAAATTGAAGGCATCACCTTTCCGGGGAAAATCGAAAATAGATATAATGGTGTAACAAGCGAGATAATATTAATTGAGGCAGTGGAATTAAATAAGGAATATGCTACAACCCTTTTTGATAAGTCTGGAACAACCATTGTAACAGAATAAGGTTAATTACTAAACAGCATGTTCCCGGTTTAAACCCGGAATATGCTGTTTTTTCAATTTGGGGGGGATATATTCTCTTTTTAAATTTAAAAAAACATCCATACCCAAGCACTGCGAATAAGAAAGATCATTATCCATAGGCTATACACAAAACATTTAAACATGAGAAAATCACTTTTTACCTTTTTTATTTTTTGTCAAATAGGTATCACTGCCTTTTCCCAAACTCAAATTACCGATGCAACCTTTGGCGCAATTGAAGGAAGACATATTGGTCCTGCGAGAATGAGCGGCAGAATTACCTGTATTGATGCAGTAAATGCAGATCCTAACTTATTATATGTAGGAGCAGCCGGTGGAGGTCTATGGAAATCGAAAAACCAAGGAACAACCTTTAAGCCGGTTTTTGATGATTTTAGCCAATCGATAGGTTCTATTTGTATAGATCAGCAGCGACCCGACACCGTTTGGGTTGGAACAGGTGAATGCTGGACGCGAAACAGTGTCAGCATCGGGACAGGTATTTATAAGACCTATGACGGAGGGAATAAATTTGAATTTGCAGGATTAGCTAACAGCGAAAGGATAGCAAAGATCATTATAGATCCAAATGACCCTAATACTGTTTTTGTAGCTGTTTTGGGCAGCCTTTGGGCGGATAATGAGGAAAGAGGTGTGTATAAAACTACTGATGGAGGCAAAACCTGGGTTCGCACCTTATTTGTAAATGCAAGCACCGGATGTGCGAGTTTGGCCATCGACCCAAATGATGCAAATACACTTTATGCTGCCATGTGGGATTTCAGAAGGGAGGCATCCATTTTCCGGTCAGGAGGACCCGGATCTTCCATTTACAAATCTACTGACGGAGGCGCAAACTGGATTAAAATTAATTCCGGTTTACCCAATGAAACGCTCGGAAGAATTGCATTAGCCATTTCTCCCGTAGCCCCCTACGCCATTTTTGCTTTGGTGGAATCTGATCAATCTGCCTTATATAAATCATTAGATAAAGGTTCTAATTGGCTGAAAATCAACACACAAAACGCAATGGGAGAACGACCATTTTACTTTAGTTATATTGTTCCTGACCCCGTGGAGGCCGATAGAATATATAAACCGGGGTTTAGTTTACTGGTGAGTGTTAATGGCGGCAAGGTTTTCCAGGGAGCAGCAGTGGAAGGTGGTGGTTACCACGGCGACTTACATGCTTTATGGGTAAGTCCAAAGGATAATAGACTTATGTATATGGGCACGGACGGAGGTGTTTATATCTCCCGCGATAAAGGAAATACCTGGAGCCATTGTAAAAATCTGCCGGTTTCTCAATTTTATCATGTGAGTGTGGATATGGAAAAACCCTATAATGTTTATGGAGGATTGCAGGATAATGGCAGTTGGAAGGGTCCTTCTCAAAATTCTGGAGGTATTCAAAACAGCGATTGGGAAACGGTTGGTTATGGTGACGGTTTTAATGCTTATGCCGATAAAACTGACAATAACATTGTTTATTGGCAGTATCAGGGTGGAAGGATTTACAGGACAGATCAAAAAAGCGGAGAGAATAAGTTCATAAAACCCTTTGCGGATGCAACCACAGAGGACTTGCGATTTAACTGGAACACACCCTTTGTTTTTGGAAAAAATTCAGGATGGATCTATGTAGGCTCCCAGTACCTTTTCCGATCAAAAGATAAAGGTGATACCTGGGATCGCATTTCCCCTGATCTTACCACTGATGATCCAAACCGACAACGTCAAGAGGAGTCCGGTGGATTAACTGCGGATAATACCACAGCGGAAAACAATGCTACCATTTTCGCAATAAGTGAATCTCCTTTAGATAACAACATAATATGGCTGGGAACAGATGACGGTAATGTGCAACTAACCCAGGATGCCGGAAAAACATGGACCAAACTCAACGATAAAATAACCGGACTTCCTCCCTTTGCTTTTATATCAAATATTGATGCAGACAACTTCAATAAAGGCGCTGCTTATATAACAGTTGATGCGCATAGAAACGGAGATATGAAGTCATACCTTTTCTGCACCAATGATTTCGGTAACACATGGAAAAGTATTGTAAATGAGTCAGTTAAGGGTTATTGCCACGTAGTAAAACAAGACCTGATAAATGAAAATTTATTGTTTTTGGGTACTGAATTCGGTCTTTTCGTGAGTATAGATAAAGGCATTAATTGGGTGCAATTCAAAAGCAAGATTCCTCAGGTTGGCATATTCGATATGGTAATTCATCCGAGGGACCACGACCTTATTCTTGCAACGCATGGCAGAGGTATTATCATTATTGACGATATAACACCGATCAGAAATTTCACTAAGGCTATGTTGGAGGAAGATATTGTTTTCATTCCCACGAGACCTTACTTCCTTCCAAAAGGAGGAGTTGTTCAGGATTTTCCGGGGGATGATGAATTTATTGGTGCCAATCCAAACGGCAATGCATTGATCGCCTATTATATGAAAAAAAGACATTTGTTTGGGGAGATGTATTTAGAGATATATGACAACAAAGGCAATTTCATAAAACAGCAACCTACAGGCAATCGCAAAGGGATCAATATTGTAAGTATTCAGACGCAAATGAAACCTCCAAGAGTGCCAAGCTCACCAAATCTTTTAGGTGAAGCAGCCTTTGGTCCCGAATTTGAGCCGGGAGATTATATCATAAAGTTGATAAAAGGCGCAGATACCCTGAGTACAAAACTCACCATAAATTATAATCCTGACGTGATACACTCTGTGGAGGATCGCAAGTTAAGGAGAACAACACTGCTAAAAGCGTATGATCTTTTAGAAGAATTAGCTTTTCTCGACCATCAGATATTACAGATAAGAGACAGAACCAAAATTTTGGCGGATAGTGTTCAAAACAAAGGATTGCGGACAAATTCGTTCAAATACAATAACAGGATGGAAGCCCTGCATGGGGAGATTTCCGCTACGCAGCCGGGTGAGGGAGGAATAACAGGTCAGGTGCGTTTACGGGAGAAAATAGCGGAAATTTATGGAGCTGTTGGAGGTTATCAGGGAAAACCTACCAATGTGCAGCTTCAGGCGCTTGATTTTTATAAAACAGAAGTGCACAAAATAAGATTAGAGCTTGATAATCTTATTTTGAACGATTTGGCGGCATATAATGCAGCATTAATTCGGCAAGGTTTTAAACCTGTTGTAGTAATATCCAAGGAGGAATTCTTTAAGCTAAAATAGAGTGCCTCAAAAAAGAGATTAATTTAAGTATTCGAAAATAAAAGATATGTCAAAAGAAACCGGAACAAAAGAAAATCCCTGGAAACTTAAAACTCCACCTCTATCCTCAGAATTTACGATGCACAAAGAGGTAAAAGACGGCAAGGAGATACTTGTTTGCACAGTTGGAAAAACGGTGTTGCACTACGATTATCGGTGTTTAAATGATCTGCACTCAATGTTAAAAAAACATGGTGATTGGATGGAATTAGGCAGTGCCGACGAGCAAAAACCTGCTAAAGACGGAACTGTGGAAGCTTGGGGTCGGTCAGAAAAAAATCCTGTTGGAGGTTGGTATGGTTTAAAAAAGGGATTGCGTGGAAGATTTGGCATGTATGTTCCTCCACTTATGGAAAAACTTGGCTTAGCAGAATTGACACATGATGCGAAAGGGAATAAAATGCGTGCTATTTGATTTTAAATGCAAGTTTATAGATTTATCCTATTAAAAAGCAGCAAAGCTTGCTGCTTTTTAATAGGATAAACTTCTAATTTAATTTATCAGAATTTAGCCACCAATCCAATTTGGAATGGTGCTTTAGCCAACCCAATTTCACCATATAACCCAATATTTTCCGTGATATATAATCTGGCACCCAGGGTTAGATCCACCCCAAAATTTATCAGTCCGTTCACTTCACGCGGGTCAACTTCAGGGTCGTTTCCGGTGTAGGTGTATTTCGAATTTCTATATCCCATACCAATACCTGCATAAGGATCGAACATGTCATTATTTCCAAAATGAAAATTAAATCTTGCGAGCACACTGTATGCGTTGTATCTAATTGCTGTGGTATAAGTAACACTATCAGAAGCATCATCAATTCGTTCGTATAATGCATCACCATAAGTATATGCAGCATTAACTCCAAAACCTACCGTTTCATTTAATGCAAATTCTGCTTTTACGAAAACCGGTCCGATCAAGGTTGTAGAAATATTATCTCCTTCCACCAAATTTAAAAATGTTTTAGTAAGACTTGGAAAACCGTAACCGGCAGAGATGGTGATATCACCCGGTTGAAATTGTTGCGCACGGACAACAGAACATCCTGCAAAATACAAACAGATCACAGGGATAAAAATCCTCATTTTTTTCATACCTAAAAATTAAATTATTGAAATAAAATTTTATCAATATTTATTGATTAAGGCTAAATTCAATTCTTGTGCCAATTAAGGCTTGAATCGTGAATCGTGAGGCGTGAGTCCGGTTTTATTTATCATTGGAGGTTTATGT
>CAZXBG010000115.1:0-13302 GCA_964638865.1 uncultured Chitinophagales bacterium
TACATTGGTACATTTACACATTGCTACATTTCAGTTGTTCCATTCTCAATTCCCCTCACATGTTTCTGCGGTATTGCCCGCCAACCATAAACAATGCATTTGTTATTTCTCCGAGCGAACAATATTTACAGGCTTCCATAAGTGCTTCAAATAAATTCTTGTTTTCTATTGCAGTTTTTTGGAGATGACGCAATTGCGATTGGGTTAAGGCTGCGTTGTTTTCGTGCAGATTTTTTAGGGTGGTAATTTGAGTTTGTTTTTCTTCTTCCGTTGCGCGAATTACTTCCTTAGGTAAAATGGTAGGTGAACCTTTCGAATTTAAAAATGTATTTACGCCAATAATTGGATATGCACCGGTGTGTTTTAAAGTTTCATAATATAAACTCTCTTCCTGAATTTGTCCGCGCTGATACATGGTTTCCATTGCACCTAAAACTCCACCGCGTTCAGATATTTTTTCAAATTCGGTTAATACGGCTTCTTCTACCAGGTCGGTTAATTCTTCAATAATAAATGAACCCTGTGTAGGATTTTCATTTTTTGCCAATCCCAATTCTTTATTAATAATTAATTGGATAGCCATTGCGCGACGAACACTTTCTTCCGTTGGTGTTGTAATTGCTTCGTCGTATGCATTCGTGTGCAGTGAATTACAATTATCGTAAATTGCATATAATGCCTGAAGCGTAGTTCTGATATCGTTAAAATCTATTTCCTGCGCATGTAAACTCCTTCCGCTGGTTTGAATATGATATTTTAATTTTTGTGTGCGATCATCCGCTCCGTATTTATGTTTCATTGCCTTTGCCCAGATGCGACGGGCAACGCGACCTATTACTGCATATTCGGGATCAATTCCGTTGCTGAAGAAAAAAGATAAATTTGGTCCGAAATCATTAATGAGCATTCCACGGCTTAAATAATATTCCACATACGTAAATCCGTTTGCCAAAGTAAATGCAAGTTGGGTGATGGGATTTGCTCCTGCTTCTGCTATATGATATCCTGAAATAGAAACAGAATAAAAATTGCGCACTTTGTTGGTAATAAAATAATCCTGCACATCTCCCATTAAACGCAATGCAAATTCGGTGGAAAATATACAGGTATTTTGAGCCTGATCTTCTTTTAATATATCTGCCTGCACCGTTCCGCGCACAACATTTAAGGTATGTTTTTTTATTTTTTGATAAACATCGGCGGGTAATACCTGATCACCTGTAACACCTAACAACAATAATCCGAGACCGTTGTTGCCTTCCGGAATTTCAGCATTGTATTTCGGACGTAAATGTTCTTTTCCTTTATAAATTTCTGCTATCGTATTTTCTACTTCTGTATTTAAATTATTTTCACGGATATATAATTCACATTGCTGGTCAATTGCCGCATTCATAAAAAATGCGAGTAACATTGGAGCGGGACCATTAATGGTCATCGACACGGATGTTTTAGAATCGGATAAATTAAATCCGCTGTATAATTTTTTGGCATCATCAAGACAACAAATACTTACGCCGCTGTTACCGATTTTTCCATAAATATCAGGTCTGTGATTTGGATCATTTCCATATAAGGTAACGCTGTCGAATGCCGTAGATAAACGTTTTGCAGGCATACCTTTACTCACATAGTGAAACCTTCTGTTGGTGCGTTCGGGGCTACCTTCACCGGCAAACATTCTTGTAGGGTCTTCTTCTTCTCTTTTGAAGGGATATATTCCTGCAGTAAAGGGAAATTCTCCGGGAACATTTTCCTGCAACTGCCAATATAAAATATCGCCCCAAGCCTCATATTTTGGCAACGCAATTTTCGGAATTTGTAAATGACTTAAACTTTCGGAATGTGTTTTTATTTTGAGTTCTTTATCCCGTACTTTAAAAATATAATTTTCATTTTTATAATTAGCCAGTTTATCGTTCCAGTTTGTAATTAAATGAAGATTTTCATTTACCATTTTTAAAGCGATCTTTTTATAAGTTTCTTCCAGCGATCGTTTTGTATTTTCCTCTTCTACAATTTCTTTTGTTTTGTGAATGGCATATAATTTTTGTGCTATTTCTTTTTGTTCGAGTGCATTTTTATCATACGCTCTATTATTTTCCGAAATTTCTGCAAGGTAACGTGTTCGTTGTGGTGGAATGATGAATATTTTTTTACTCATCTCATCCGTTATATGAAAATCGCTGTGCAGATCCACCTTTGTTTTTTCTTTGATGGTATCCATCAAGTGACGATAGAGTTGATTTGTTCCAGGATCATTAAACTGAGAAGCAATGGTTGCGAATACCGGCATTTTTTCTACATCGGTTTCAAACAATTTATGATTGCGCTGAAATTGTTTTCGCACATCGCGCTGTGCATCACTTGCTCCGCGTTTATCAAATTTATTTATTGCAATAATATCTGCAAAATCGAGCATATCAATTTTTTCGAGCTGACTTGCCGCACCATATTCCGGAGTCATTACATACATACAAACATCGCTGTGTTCTGTTATTTCCGTATCACTTTGTCCTATACCCGATGTTTCGAGAATAATGAGATCAAAATCAGCGGCCTTTAATATTTTAACTGCCTCATCCACATGTTTGCTCAATGCGAGATTTGCCTGTCGCGTTGCCATCGAGCGCATATAAACACGAGAATTATTAATTGCATTCATGCGAATTCTATCGCCCAATAATGCTCCGCCTGTTTTTCTTTTACTGGGATCAACGGATAAAATTGCAATTGTTTTATTTTCGAAATCCACTAAAAATCTCCTCACCAATTCATCTACTAAAGATGATTTTCCTGCTCCTCCCGTTCCGGTAATTCCCAATACGGGAGTTTTATTTTCTTTAATGAGCACTTCCACTTGTGTCATGATATTATTTGCATCAGGAGTATTATTCTCCACTGCAGAAATTAATGTCGCAATACTGCGGTACTTTTCCGAAATGCTAATATTTTCTTTTATCCCGGATAATTTTTTCAGTTCTCCATTTAAATTAATTCCCGTAGCAAAATCGCTTTTTTCCACAAGGTCGTTTATCATGCCTTGCAATCCCATTGATCTTCCATCATCGGGAGAATAAATTCTTGTAATGCCATATTGCTGTAATTCTTCAATTTCACTTGGAAGGATAGTGCCACCACCGCCACCGAAAATTTTTATCTGCCCCGCACCTTTTTCTTGTAACAGGTCATACATGTATTTAAAATATTCGGTATGACCTCCCTGATAACTGGTCATAGCAATTGCCTGCACATCTTCCTGAATTGCACAATTCACCACTTCATCCACACTGCGATCATGGCCGAGGTGTATCACTTCCACACCGGTAGCCTGAATTATCCGGCGCATTACATTAATTGCAGCATCGTGTCCGTCGAATAAACTTGCGGCAGTAACAATTCTGATCTTGTTTTTTGGATGGTATGGCTGAGCGTCTTTCATTGTATGTAATATAGCGCAAATTTAAGAATTTCGGGCTGATAGGAGGAGGTAAGGTTGGCATATTGGCAAATTCTGCCATAAGGAGTCGTTTGTTGATGTAAATATATGCCGGTTCCCGCTGTTACATACATCCGCAAAAACTCAAATTTTCGCGGTCTGTGTTAATCGAGATCATCCTCTGTTGGGCTAAAGCCCGGCATTTTTTGTATGTTGATTTCCCCCCACCCACCCACCGGCTAAAGTCGAGGGTTTTGTGTATGCAAAGCGATGTAATTATTAAATAATAAAATTCGAATTAAATATCCGTGGGTTTTAACCAACGGATGGAATAGGTTTTAACCCACGGATAAAAGGAGTCCACATGATCAGGCTTTAGCCCAAATGAAATTCCCTAATCGGAGCAATAATTTAATAATTCGAAAACTGATATTTAAAGTTTTGCTGTCACATTATATAAATAAAAAAGGCGATCCGTTGAGATCGCCCTTTTATAAAATGATTTATTAATTACCCGTCAGCGCCTTCGTCATCTTTTGCACCACCTTCTGCCTGAAGTGCATCGAGATTAAACATGAGTGTAAAACGCAAAGTATTATCCAAAGGATTTTGATTGTTGGAAGTTGGAACTAAGTAAGAGAAATCTAATCCAAACACATTATAACGCAATCCTAAACCTACTGTAAAGAACTGGCGCCCACCTTTTGTTGCATGCTCATAAAAATATCCTGTGCGCACAGCAAATTTATTGTCGTACCAATATTCTAAGCCGGTGGAAATAATTACTTCATGTAATTCTTCGCTGAATCCGTTAGGCGCATCACCGAAAGAACTAAACATACCACTAACAACACCTTGTTCCTTAAAATCGGGAATACCGTTTTGAGGGTTTGAGTCGGCAGTGTCAGGAGTAGGAACCATTAATTTATTGAGATCAACTGCAAGAGTCAGTTTATTATAATCGTCGAAATGCACTCCGTATGAAGCGCCAATACCAAGATTTGTCGGGATATAATCTTTTTCAATACTGGAAGTATAAGTGATCTTATTTCCGATATTGGAGATATTTAAACCCAATCCTAATTCAGAATCTTTTCCGCTTGTTTTAAACTCATTCGTATAAAACATAGATATATCTGCTGCAACACCCTGAGCAGGTTTAATTTCCACCCCATTAACAACCTGGCCGGTTGCGAGATTAGAGTACAAATATTTCAAATTGAGTCCCGCCGCGAAATTATCAGTCAATTTTCTCGAATATGCAACATCAAAGGCAAATTCGTTGGGGCGGAAATCTTGTAAAACATTTCCCGAATTATCGGTAAAAGTGATGGTTCCGAGCGAAAAATACCGGAGTGAGGCGCTTAAAGCGGACAATTCATCCACCTTCCAGTATCCATTAATATAAGCGAGGTAGATATCGTTCACCAGGTTTTTTAACCAGGGTGTGTAAGTAATGGAAAGTCCGGAAGGATGTTCATCATCAATAAAAACAAGTTTAGAAGCATTCCAAAAAATGGAGTTTGCATCCGGAGAAATTGCGATACCCACATCAGCCATACCGCCGGAACGCGCATCAGGAGCTATTCTTAAGAAGGGAACGGCAGTAGTTACCGTATTTAAATAATCATCTCCGGTACCTGTACCTATGGTGATCTGAGCTTGAACTGAAGTTGAAAGTGTGATCACAGAGACAACCAGCATCGAAATTTTCTGAATAGTAAGCATAAGTTCTGTTAAAATTGGGAATGCAAAAATAAAGAATTATATAACGAGTGAAAAATCATTTTAGTATAACAAGCTTTTGAAACTCGTTGGCTTTGGAATTATCGCTGCTTGCTTTTACGGTTAATTTGTAAATATAGACACCTTTTCCAATATTGTCTCCGAACTCGTCAAGGCCATCCCAGTCTATATTGTCGACGCGATAACCGTCTGTGGAAACCTGTTGTTCCAATGTTTTTATCCTTTTACCGCTCACCGTAAATATTTCCACTTTAACATCTAAAATATCTCCAGGTCGGTTGTGTTCGAACCAGAAAGAAGTATTTGTAGTGAATGGATTCGGGTAATTTAAAACATGGCTCAAAGCCAAATCAGCCGTTTCGGCAACTACAAACTCGGTATATCCTTCTCCGGAATTATTATAAACATCCCAAGCCTTAACCACAACGGAGTGGCGTCCTTCTGCTATATCCGCCAGGGGATATGAAACCGTTCCACTCTGATATTGGTCGAGTTCCGCCTCATAATAATCGTTGAGTTTAAGCGTGGTTTGCTGATCCTCATCCAAAGTTGCAGTGATATCGTGACCGATAGCATTACCTAACGCATTTATTCCGTTAAGGTCGTTGAGCTGTATGAGTAAAGTTGGATCTTCATCGGTCAATCCTCCAAAAACGAAGGTTGCGTCATTCATAAATACATCTACAACAGGTCCTTCGGTGTCTTCCGCGGCATCGTCGGCGGTTCCGCCTATTATCACATTAAAATCAGCACCATTTGCATCTTCTATACCGTTATCGGCATAATAGCTCAACTTACCGTTTCCATAGGTGTAAGAAATATCTTTCGGAACTATAAATGTGTAAGTAAATTCTCCATTTATCACACTTGCTTTTCCTTTGTATAATGCATTTTTTTGTAACTCGAATGCAAAGGGTTGACTAGGTCCAAATCCAACCCCGGAAAAAGTAGGATCATTTACAATGGTATTTATTGTAACAGGTTTATCATAAACAGCCGGATAAACAATACCATTAAAGGAAGTCATTTTTGCTCCGCTCTCATCATTTATCTGACCGGTAATGGTTACCTTATCCAATGCTTTTAAAGTATCGGTGTAAGATATAATAGGATAGGTATTTACTGTAGTTGTTTTAACACTGAATTTAGGATAATTAAGTACTAAAGCTGGATCTCCCAATAAAATAAATTTTCTATTGTTTTTCGGATCTGATGTCACTGCATTTTTTCCTTCTCTCACTGCATCTCCTAATGCAGGATATTTTCCGTCGATCGGTAAAAATAAATGTTCAAGAAAATTGCTGTTAAGATCATAATTTGCAGATGCATAAACTAAACGCACAGTTGTTACCAAAGCGATAGCACCTCCCCTTGGATTTAATAAAGTTAATTCACCTGCAGATTGCCGATCCGGATTATCATAACGGGAAAAAGAACAGGTTGCTGTTATAAATAACGGAAGTTTATCGTAATTGTCAAATCCATTAATATCATCCACCCCTAAAACCCTTTCCTGTGCCCAGTTCTGTTCATTTCCATGGCCCAGATAATTCATTACAAATGCACCGGAAAACATACGATTTGAAATTGCAGTTTCCACTTCCGGATAACGTTCTCCACCCGCTCCCGGAATTTGCTGATAGGAATCAAAATAAATTTTATCGATATTATAAATCGGATAATTTTCTTCTATATAATTTGCAAGAAGATCGGCATCTTCTACATGGGTATTATAATCTTCATCATCAGCTATAAAACAAAAAGAATTTCTCCAACTTCCAAGAGATTCCACTGATTTATAATGTATGATTTTATCCACCATTTCTGTTGCTTCCTGAGCGGTAATAACAGGTAATCTTCCAATGCCAATATCTAATTTTTCGGCGTTATCTTCAATATTATCTCCTTCGGTAATATCTAAAAATCCGAAATAATCATCTGTTCCATAAGAAACACCTCGTGCCAATGATTCATTGCTTTCATAATTTGGAACCTTCAAAGTATTTTTATCTGCATCGAACATGATATATCTGTAATCAAAGGATGCATCCCCAAATAATAATAAATATCTGGGCATTAAACTTTCATCACCCGCAGCACGCGTATAAAACATGCGCATAAGATCGCGAATTGCTGAAATATCCTGTGCACCGGAAGAAAATTCGTTGAAAACTTTATAAATATCTACTACTAAAGTATCTAATCCATAAGTATCGTGGTGAAAAGCTGCAAGTCGTCGCGCTTCAGTTAAAAAGGCAGGATGTGATACAATTACGTAATCAGGTGCAAGGGTAAGATCATGCAAATCCTGATTTGTTATTTCTCCTTCATAATTAATATCTGCTGTAGAAAATGCATCGCCGGTATTAAATGCTATAAATTGTTTTAAACTATCAGAAGTTAATATAAAAGTGATATCAGTACCTGCAGCATATAATTGATTTTTAACATTAATACAATCAGTAACATCCCAAATTAAAATTCCATTGTCTGCATCTAAAATATATTTAGTAATATTTCCGGGTGCAACAGTTCTGGAATCTCTAAAATATAATTGTGCATTATTGTATTTTAGGGATGAGCGACCTAATAATTCAATATAATTTAACCATGCAGTAGATGCACTGGAACCGGTGAATTTTACATTCATGTTAAAACTAGAACCGGGTGCCGTAAAAGTTGTTTCAATTCCTGCTTCAATTGCATAGGTCTCATTAAATCCGCTTACTAGTATTGGAATGATACATGTTGCGGGAATAACAGTTGTATTCGCCGTGTAATTTAAAACAATACTTCCTACAGGGCTTGATCCGGCTGCTTTTGAGCGAATAGTCATAAGTTCACCTGTAAGGAGATCGGGAAAAGAAAAGGAATAATTTCTTTCCGGAGTATAAGCATCTATCACATCGCCGTACCAGGTTCTTCCCGAATTAATGAGATTTATTTTATCGATGTCGACAAACGACATAATATCGTAACTTGAGGTGCTGGTATTTTCTGTTGGAAGTGAAGTTTTATCTTCAATAAATTTTCCGGAACCCATATCCGGAGTAATAAAATAATACGTTTTATCGGAATATAAATTATTCTTATGCGAATATACTTTTGTAGTTTCATTATAAATCCAACGATGTTGTGTCTGACCATAAAATAAAATATAATCGCCATCCTCTAAAAAATTGTTCCCATTTGCATCGAATTTATAAATTGCATTTTCCTGAATATCATCATATCGAAATGTTGCATTCGACTCCGGTAACATACCGCCGCCATTTCCAAAAATTCCAAGACTGGAAAAATTAATGCTTCCTGATAAACCATTTGCATTTAACCAGCTTCTGTCAATTTTGAAAACACCTTCCTTTGTGATGCTGAATTTATGCCAGGTGCCGGCAGATAATTTAGAGTGATCAGTAAAATCTGCTTCGTCGGTAGTTTTATAATTATTGTTAGTTGAAATAATATTTACCACTAAGGTAAAACTTACAAGTTTTTCGACTGCACCCGTAAATTTATTTTTTCTAAGAGGAACAAATTGCACATCGAGTTGTGCCCTGTTTTTTGCAAATCCTATACTGTGTTCCACTATTATTTGATCGTTGAAATTCTGTTTATTTTTTTCGATGGATCTCCCGGAGTTTGTTCCGTTTGTAACTACTTCATAAACAGCATTTTCTATGGTTATTGTAACGTTGCCTTCTTGTCTGATATCAAAAGATTCAGCAAAAACGGGAAGCATTTCATCTTTTTCAAACCGGAAAGAAGCGCCGTCAAACTGCAGTGCTTCCATTTTTTTGGTGTCATCGTAGGAAAAAATACGCGGGGTTTCTGACCAATTAAGGGTTCGATCCACCGAAAATTGTTCACCTGCTAATACTTCAAAAGAAAATAAACACGTTAAAATTGCAGTAAGAATGAGCCGATCCCTTTTGTTATACATTTGTAATCCTGTTATGGAATTAGTGAAATCAATTTTTTAAAGTGTCAGTTAAACGCAAATATCCCTATTATATTGCCATTCTCAGGTCATTTTTGGCAAACAGACAATATTTTATATTAAGTCTGATTTTTTCCTTTTTGTTCCTTTCTCAACAATTTTCTTTAAAAGCGCAGGATTTGCGCTTCAGTCAGTGGCACGCATCCGAAACTTATGTAAATCCGGCTTTTACCGGCGCTTATAGTCAGCCACGCATCATTTTAAATTTTCGCGACCAGTGGCCGAATATGCCACAAACCTATATTTCCTACAGAGCCGCTTATGATGGTTACATAAATGCGATCAGAAGCGGAATTGGGGTTTTTGCTTATCAGGATAATCAAGGTGACGGAGCGCTACAGGCCACCACAATTGGTATGCAATACATGTATCAGGCAAGACTTTCGGAGAATTGGGCCTTAAATTTCGGTATGCAACTGAGTTATTTGCAATACAGGTTGAATTGGGCAAATCTGCAATTTTACGATCAGATAGATTTGTTGTACGGCTTCAATGATGCCCTTGGGAACCCAAATGTTACGCTGGAAGCTTCTCCCTCTATGCTTTCCGATGCTTCCATTGACCTTGGGTCAGGAGTGCTTTTATACAGCAATAATTTGTATATCGGTTTTTCTGCATCGCACCTTACAAAACCAACAATAAGTTTCTACGGAGATAACGCAAGTGCAATACCGGTAAGCATTTCGGGTCAAACCGGCGTATTTATTCAGGGTCCAAAGAAGAAGAATCCGCTTATTGTAAACCCTTTTGCTTTGTATACCAATCAAGCGGGATTTCAGCAGATACAGGCAGGTTTGTATGTGAAAAAGGGAATTATTTTGACCGGATTGTTCTTTAAACACAATACTTCAAATCTTAGCGACGTTGTTGTATGTGCCGGATTATCGAAAGGATTGGTTAAATTTGCTTATAGTTATGATATTGCAATTGGTGATCTGGCAGGGCTCAGTGGTGGTGCTCATGAATTGTCGCTGATGTTCACTTTTAAGGAAAATAACAATCGCACAAAAAAAAATAATCAAAAAAGTATGCTCGATTGCCCATCTGTTTTATGAATGTAAAAATAAGTTTTATACATTTGCGTTAACTCTGTAAAAAGATCAAAGTATGAAAAGAAAACTTCAGCCTGCAATTGTATTCTCAATTGTAGTTATTGTGCTCGCATTTTCTTCTTCCTGTAAGCAAAGGTCGTCAGTTACTAATTTTAAGTATAACGACGCCAAATGGGGGGGATTTGAATCACATAAATTCGGCGGACAAGCCACAGGTCCTAATCTCGTGCTCGTTCAGGGTGGAACATTCACCCAGGGTTGGTCCGAACAGGATGTAACCTTCGAATATAACAATATTGCCCGCAGGGTAACTGTTTCCTCGTTTTATATCGATGAAACGGAGATATCCAACGTACAATACCGAGAATATGTTTATTGGGTTGCCAAACAGTTCTCTGACTTTCCGGAAGTTGTTAAAAATTCACTGCCTGATACCCTCGTTTGGCGTGAGGAACTTTCCTTTAATGAACCTTACGTGCAGTATTATCTGCGCCATCCATCTTACCAAAATTACCCTGTAGTAGGCGTTTCTTGGTTGCAGGCTTCTGAATTTTGTAAGTGGAGAAGCGATCGTGTAAACGAAATGATACTTGCTGAGAAAAAATATATCGATCTCAATACCATGGGAACCGGTGAGGATAACTTCACAGGGGAAACCTATATGACCGGACAATACACTACCGGTATCAAAAAAGGTAAAAAAGATTATAGTCCCAATGCAACAGATCCGAAAATGGGAAGAACTATTCGAATGGAAGATGGTATCATTATGCCTGACTATCGTTTACCAACAGAAGCGGAATGGGAATATGCAGCTTTAGGTTTAATTGGAAACAGAGTTCCGGGAAATGAGATGATATCTGACAGAAGAATTTATCCCTGGGATGGAACTTCACTGCGTCAGCCATCTGCAAAAGAAAAATGGGCGCAGGGTAAAATGCTTGCAAATTACAAACGCGGTCGAGGTGACTACGCAGGTGTAGCGGGTAAATTGAACGATAATGCAATTATTACTTCTCCTGTTTACTCCTTTATGCCTAACGATTATGGGGTATATAATATGGCAGGTAACGTGAACGAATGGGTTGCAGATGTTTACCGTGCAGTTACCTATGCCGATATGGAAGATTTAAATCCATATCGCGGTAACGAGTATCAGGTTCGCGATCTAGATGAAGATTCTTATCCTTTATTGGATTCATTGGGTAGAATTAAATACCGCCCTGTGAAAGATGAGGAATCTGTAAACCGTAGAAATTATAAAAAAGGATATGTTGTAGATTATGTGGACGGGGACTCTACTTCCAATGTTACTTATGAATATGGTAAGTCAACTTTGATTAGCGATAACGCGAGGGTATATAAAGGTGGATCTTGGGCTGATGAGGCTTTCTGGTGTTCACCCGGTTCACGTCGTTATTTGGAGGAAGATCTTTCTACTGCTACAATCGGTTTCCGTTGTGCTATGATACGTTTAGGTGGTGATGTTGATAATGAGACCAAAGGTGGTAACCACTTCAAGAAAACTAAAAAACAACAGAAAGTGAACAAGACCGACAGAAACATGAATAAATTCTGATCTGTTCGTAACTTATAGAAAAAGCCTTCCTGTTAAAGGGAAGGCTTTTTTATTTTTACTGTTTTATGAGCGATAATATTGAAAAATTATTTGAACTGTTTCAACATTGCAAAGGTGTTGCCATTGATACAAGAAATATTTCCGGTGGTGAAATGTTTTTCGGTTTAAAAGGGACGAAAGTGAATGGAAATGAATTTGCACAAAAGGCATTGGACTGCGGTGCAATCTGTTGTGTGGTAGATGATGAAAATTATGTTGTTGATCATCATTGTTTTTTGGTGGAGGATAGTTTAGTGGCATTACAGCAATTGGCAAAAAGGTATCGTTCCACATTTCAATTTCCGGTTTTGGCAATTACCGGATCAAATGGAAAAACAACTTCCAAAGAATTAATTACAAAAGTATTATCAACAAAATATGTCACTTCCGCTACTAAAGGAAATCTCAATAATCATATTGGAGTTCCTTTAACTTTATTATCAATAAAAAAGGATTGCGAATTTGCAATTATTGAAATGGGTGCAAACCATCAAAAAGAAATTGAATTTTATTGCAGCATTGCAGATCCTGATTTTGCATTAATAACAAATATTGGCAAAGCACATTTAGAAGGGTTTGGGGGGATTGAGGGAGTGCTTAAAGCAAAATCAGAACTCTATCAATATGTTAAACAAAAAGAAGGTGTTTTGTTTGCTAACAGCGGGCAACATTTATTGAATGAAGTTATTGGTAAATATGATAAGGTGATAAATTATGGTTTTAAACCGGATGATTATCTCACAGGAAAATTATTGTTTATTGATGAATTTGCTGCTGTGGAAATAGATGATGAAATTGTTATTCATTCAAAACTTGTAGGAAATTATAATGCAGAAAATATTATAGCCGCTGCCTGTGTTGGAAAATATTTTGATGTGGGATACAGCGAAATACAAACTGCCATAGTAAATTATATTCCCGAAAATAACAGGAGTGAATTAAAAGAGATTAACGGCAATTATTTTATTTTAGATGCATACAATGCAAACCCTTCGAGTATGAAAGCCGCACTCGAAAATTTCCATCATTTAAAAACAGAAAAAAAGATTGTAATGATTGGAGATATGCTTGAACTCGGCGAATTTGCAGAATCAGAACACAAAGATATTTTGCAAATTGCTTTAGGATATAATTTTACCACAATCGTAACCATTGGCCCCGAATTTCTAAAATACAAAGAACCCAATATTATCCAATTTGTGAATAGCTACGAAGCAAAGGAATGGTTTAATGAACAACATTTTAAAGGCGCAACTATTTTATTGAAAGGCAGCAGGGGAATGCAGTTGGAGAAGGTGGTGGGGTGAGGGGAGTGGGCAGTAGGCAGTCGCAGTTGGCAGGCATATAACCAAATTGGTGAGTGGTGAGTGGTCAATGGTGAGTAAACTCAGAACTCAAAACTCATCCCAGTTTATGAAAAATCCTCAACCATTTCTCCGGAATTTCATTT
>CAZXBG010000116.1:0-13262 GCA_964638865.1 uncultured Chitinophagales bacterium
TGCCAACTCAATCACCAATTATATAATAATAACCCAGTTGGGCAGGGAACCAGCGCCTGCTGCACCCAAATCAGGTATTCTATTCGTTAAATATTCTCCCAAAGATTTGTACACAAAAAAACCCGCCATCCGGCGGGTTTCTGTCGGGGCAGCTGGATTCGAACCAGCGGCCTCCTGCTCCCAAAGCATAAAAATACCCTTTTCACCAATTTTCAATAACTTTCTAAAATGGCTGAAAGTATTGATTTTATTGAGTTAATGCCTTTCACATTTTTCTCATGTTTTCAAAAATTATCCAAAATGTTTGCAAATGTTTGCAAATTTGGTGAAATGTTTGCAAATTGTTTGCAAATTTTCTTTTACTTTACACCATGAAAAACAGCGCAGCAACTCAAATTTTTTTGGATACAAGAAGAATAAAAAAGGATGATACATATCCTGTTAAATTGAGGATCACTTTCCAGAGAAAAACTAATTTCTATAATACCACTGTTAGCTTAACCGAGAAAGATTTTGAACTTGCCACTTCTGAGAATCCAAAAGGTGACCTCAAGGACACCAAGTTCGATTTGATAGAAATTGAACAAAAGGCAATTAAAATAATTAAGAATCTAACTCAATTCAGTTTCTCTGCATTTGATAAGTATTTTTTCGGCCCTAGTTACGATAAGACAGACCTGTTTGCAAAATATGAAGAATACATTACCCTGCTTGAAAAGAACGACCAGATAGGAACTGCCTCGGCGTACCGATGCAGTAAGAAGTCATTCTATAAATTTTTACAAAAATATCATGGGCTGCAAACTGAATCCTTTCCTTTTAGCGAGGTCAACCACCTCTTGTTACAGGAATATGAAAACTATATGTTGAAGGAACTGAAGTCATCTTATTCAACAATTGGCATATATCTGAGGCCAATGCGAACATTATTTAATATGTCACGTGAGGATGGCGATATACCAATGGAACATTACCCCTTTGGTAAGCGCAAATACCAGATTCCGGCTTCCACCGCCAATAAAAGACCTTTGGACGGAGAACAGATGAAAGTCTTACTTCAAACGCCTGCAAACGAGTTCCAGGAAAAGGCCAGGGATTTCTGGTTTTTGAGTTATCTCTGCAATGGAATAAATATGCACGATATTGCGGAAATGAAATTCGGAAACAATTTGCAGGACGAACAAATCATTTTTCTGCGGGAGAAAACCAAACGAACCAACAAAGCCAATCTGAAACCGATAGTTGTTCAATTAACCGACCATTCGCAACGGATCATTGATAAGTACAAAAATGCAGATACCAGAAAGGGTAAATATGTTTTCCCGATATTGGTACCCGATATGACAGCTGTAGAAATAAAACGGGTTGTAAAAAATTTCACAAGACTGGTCAACCAGCATCTTAAAAAATTGGCAGAAACAGCTGGATTAGGGACAGACATTAGCACTTATTGGGCACGACATACATTTGCTAATACCATGTTAAACAATGGAGCAAGCATTGAAATGATTTCAGAAAGTGTAGGGCATTCCAACAGCAAAACCACTGAAATTTATTTGAGCGGTTTTAAAGCGGCCAAGAAAAAAGAATACGCTAATAAATTGATGGATTTTTTGAATGAAGGAGAACCTAAGAAACCATTAACTGAACCATCAGCCTAAAACCAATACGAAATATGGAAAATACAATTTATAATAAATTCTCTGAAAAATATGATCAATTATTTTTAGATCAATTAATCAACTTTGCAGAAAATGCAAAGAATGAGAAAGAAAAAGAATATGTAAATTACTACCCTTCGTTCGGAGTATTACCAAATGAGCAATGCGATTTTATCATTTATGGCCAGGCGGTAAATGGTTGGGGTGATTCATTTAACATAAATGAAACAAGTGAAAGTTTAAAAGTAAGAATGAGTAAAAGTATCGAGTTTTCTAATTCATACTATTCACCAAATAATCATTGCCCGCTTGATTGGGTAAATGTCTATTGGTCTGCCAAATCGTATGCCTCTTTTGTAACCACTTCTGATGAAATAGAATTTTATAAGCCAATATCTTATCACACTTGCAAATCATTCTTTTGGAATGTTACTTACAAGTTTATATCTCAATATTACAATCTTGATATAAATGGGTGGGAGTGGGCGAAAAAAATCATTTGGTCGAACCTGTATAAAATTGCACCTCCCAAAGGCAACCCGTCATACTACACAAAAAAATACCAGGAGCAATTTGCAATTGAATTAGTAAAGCAAGAGATAGAAGAGATCAAACCTAAATATTGTTTAGTTTTAACAAACGATGCATGGTGGGAACCTTTTAGAAGGGGATTAAGGACGAAATCTGTTCCGCAAGACAAGGGCCCTGAAATAATTTCATTTGAAGAATATAATGAAACTAAAATAATTGTAACCTCCCGCCCCTTCCGCGGAAATAGTAGTAATCATGTTTCCAAAATTTTAGATTTAATTTCCAATCATGAAAGAAATCAAAGCTCAAAGTCAATTATTTAATTAACCAAATATGAAAGATTATTTATATCACCTCAATGCAACAATGTACAGTAAATTGGGAATCTCATTACCTATTCCGTTGCGGAATCATTTTTATAAGGGAAGATCTTTGTCTTTTAAATATCATTGGTTCTGCAACGACTGTTCATTGATATTTAATTTAACACCTTTTAGCAAATACAAGGGAATATTGATGTCTGATCTATTCTGCCCTACTTGCAAATCAAAAAAGGTTTATCATGGTCATTCACTTGCGAAGGATATTATAGATGGTAAACCAGTTGAAGAATTATATAAGGTGATAGAATTTCTATTAAACTTTCGTGCTGACAAATAACTTATAAAATAAACCAAGACAACCTCAAAATGACACTTCAACTTCCGTCTTCTAAACAGTTGGACAAATCAAAACAAGCAAATCCTTGGGACTTTGGAAATAAAGTTCTTTACGATTTGTGCCGAGACAATTTTTCTCACCGACAAGATGAAAAAATTTTAGCGAAAGTTTGGCTTATTGGACGAGCTTACTCTGTTGCAATTGAGAGAAGACGAAACAAATCTGATATCAACGACAACTTTTACATTGACAAGGTAGCACCGACATTTAGAAAATCTAATCTAGACGACCACATTCACAAACTAAAGCAAATAAAAAAATTGACCGTTGACAACATTCAACAAGTTTTAGAATCTCATATGTATCTAACGACAATTGTTTCTAAAATCACCGACCTTGAAAAGCGTTCTTTTAGTTCCAAGTATTTACACTTTCATCTTCCAGAATTGTTTTTCATTTACGACACTCGCGCAGTAACAGCTATGAGAAATTTTATCAGTAGAGTTCCTAAACAATTTGACGACATGACAAAAACAAGGAATGTAGATAACGAATACGCCAAATTTTTCTGCAAATGCTTTGACCTAAAAACAAGAATTGAAAAACATTTCGGCACGACAATAACAAATAGACAGCTTGATAATATTTTGATAGAAATTGCGAACAATAATAAAGCATCTGTAAACTTTCAACGATAACGTTTCAGACGGACATCTCAGGAACAATAGTTGACAACAATAAACTTAGAATCAATAATGAAAGGACAAAATACATTTACGACCTCGCAGGCTAATGAAATAAGGAAGTTAATTGCGGAGAAAGTTCGGTCAACATCGGATAAACAAAAAGGGATTCGAGATAAAATTCGGAAATTAGGCTTTTATTATTCTGACTTTTGCTCTGATAAGGATGGTTATACAGTTGCAGACTTTGAAGCACTTATCCGGTCCGGGCGTATAAAAATAGTTGGTGAAAATTACAAACCTGTGGCTGAAAAAATAATTACTAAACCCGTTATCAAAATTAAAATTGATTCAAATACTCCAAAAGTAATTACCTCATCTGACCTGATTTCTACTCTTACAACGATTAAACAAAATCGTTTTGATCCAACAACAGACAGCGAAATCATTATTGCAAATAATTCTGGAAATTATATTTTGTGTTTAAGGGCAAACTCAAATCTTCCGACCGTATCTATCAAACCGATTTTTACAACTTTCGAAAAACTAAAGGTTATTTACACAGGCATTGCAGGAGAGAGCTTAAGAACCAGAGATTACCGACAACATTTTAAAGGCAACAACGCCGGACGCTCAACGCTGCGTAAAAGTTTAGGTGTATTGTTTGGTTATAGACAAATTCCCCGTGACAAAGACCCTTCAACAGGAAAAACAAAATTTAGCAATACTGATGAACAAGAACTTTCTGAATGGATGTGCAGCAACTTGATTATGTTTTTTCTTACAAATTCAAACTTTGCAACTACTGAAAAAGAACTTATCAATCACTTTAATCCACCCTTAAATTTACAGGGCAATCACAATAATATTAACGCAGATTTCAGGCAATTACTTTCAAGATTGAGAGGAAGTAAAAGTTAATGCTCATATACTTAATAGAGATTTTTACTTTTGACAACTTTAGGTTCCAACAGTTAGGCTACTTAATCAAGCCTCTATCTTTTAATACCTTTAGCGTCTCAATAAAATTTGGATCATTTTTTATTTCTTCTGATTTACTTAATACAACAAATTTATCAATGACTTCCGGCGCAAGAGAATAATTATGCTTTGCCATTACCGCTTCTAATTCCAACATGAGCAACCCCTTCCCTTCAGTTACATCAACTAATTGTTTTGAATCCTCAGAGGTGGGGTCGTTACATATTTCTTGTTCCAAAACATGCGTAGAAAGAGTTTCTTCACTTCCTATTATCCACTTCTCTGAATTTTCTTCAATCATATAATTAGTAATTAAAGTATTAAACTTTGTGAATTTTATTTTCTGAAAGCTATCTTTCAAATAATCATCAGAAATAGGTAATAAGGTGATTAATATTTTTGGAGTAATGGGAAATTGAAAAATTACATTTGGATCGAAAGAACTCTCAAATCCTTTTGATGAATCTGAAAATACTGGGTTATCGCAAGTGATAAATTTTGAATCGTCTTCGATATAAGTTATTCCAATCCCACTTTTAATTCTGAAATTGATTAAATCATTAAATATCTCAAGATGTTCCTTAAGGAATAAAAGCTGTTCAACTTCTTTTGATCGTTTTATCAATTCATCAGGATTAACATTTTTAATATCAATCTTTTTACCGATAAAAAGGACAATATGCCTTTCTGTTTTTCCTAAATGATAATCGTAACTGAGCGAAATGAGTTTTTCCATGTGCGATTTTATTTCCGATAAAAATTTAGGTGTTCTGAAATAAAGATTGCAAACACAAGCAACTATCTTAAACCGCAGATCAGCAGATATATTTGTATTATTTTTATCTTCAAGAAATCCTGTAATTTCCGGAAAATAGGAATCAATCGTTGCGGAATAATGATTTTCTACAATATTCTTTTTTGAATCCCCAACCATTGGAATTGCATAAAAATACGTTTCGGAGCAAATATTTTTAAAATTAACAAAATGAAATTTTTCTCCGGCAAACCTTACGTAAACAATTTGTTCACCGGATTTATTTTTAACTGCGAAATTTCGTAAATACGATTACGGAATATAATGTTGATTTTTAGCTTCTGCCATTTGAAATTAGGTGAGAATTATTTTTTATCCTTATACATTAATACATAACGCCCTAACTTTGAATGTTAGGGCGTTTAATCTTTAACAGAAATTTTTATTTTTTGACCTATTCTAATTTATATGGCAATAAGTTCATAAGGATTTGAAATGGTTTTTTGTCCAAATCGTTTTAACAAAGCCACTTCATTATGCTTATCAATTTTTTCGTTTTCTAAGATTTCTTGTACTGCTGGTTGTTTTAAACCTGGAATACGAGTGCGAAAAAATGGCCATAGGCTCTCATTACGATAAGATTTATTCAAATCGGGAAAACCAATAAGCCGTGTGTAATTTGCTGTGTTAAGTTTAAATTCATCAGTATAATTAAAAACCCAACACCCATTTTCACTTCGTAAGGTTCCCATCTTAACCCCTTCTACCAAAAGTAAGAAAGTTACTTTCTCATTTTTGGGTAAATGAGAATTGTCATTCTCACCTTTGCTAAATATACTTAATATTTTATGTAACATTATAACCTCCTTGTTTTTTCGAACCTCTTCCTTAAGATATATTCAACTAAATAAGTTCTTTTTTTAATGAAAAACGGAAAAAATTCTCGTTTTAGCATTTTTATCACCCTTTCTTCATTCTGAATAGATGCCATTTCATTAATAAGCATTTCATTTTTTTTATCCTTTTTAAGAAAAGCTATTAAATCAAAATGATTAATTTCCTTGTGTGCAATTATACTTATTCGAGGTTCCGCAGTATCAATATAATTATCAATTTTTTTGCCACCCTTAAACATTTGATCAGCACTCTTTATGATGTTTTCGTCATCATAATTCCATAATAAACCTCTTGCGGAATCGTAAAGTGGTGCAAAACGAGGGCATTCCATCCCTTTTTTTATATTGTCAATGACTCCCCAATTATAAAAATGTCTATCGTTATTACCTGCAAGGCAATCAAAAGTAATCATTTTTATAAGGCCGAGCAATAGCCGTTCACAATGTTGGGGATAAACTGCCCTAATTGCTTCTTCTATGAACTCAAAAGTAAATAACTCTCTTGCGGTGGGCTTGTCTTTAGCAATTTGGGCTGCCATTTCAACATCACCAAGATGTTCCCCGCAAATTTCCGCTCCATGAACTAACTTTTCATCTCCCTTTAAAAAATATTGACTAAGAAACCGAATTTGGCCATTGGCCTTGATCAATTTTACTTCATTCATTAAAACGCCCAATTCCTGCCCAATTCGATTAATCATAAATTCAACGATAGATTCGTGTGGATACCACTTTTCGGCGGTTTTGGCAATATAACGAATCCACGTATTTGGTTGTTTCCTTCGAACCTCACTATCTCTTGTATAAAAATATGCCTTAATGAATTGTTTGGGTGCATCACCATCTAATGGCGTATTAAATATAAAATAGTTGCATTCCCTGAGTATAGAAATTTTTGATTCTTTAAAAATTTTCCCAGAATTATTGATTGAAACCTCTTTGCGAAGAGACGAAAAATCTTTTACCATATTGTTCAAACCCAGCTCCAAAATTAATTATGAAATATCAAACATTCATTTTGTTGCATGAAAATAGTAACTTTCATATGCAAATTATATGCAAATAAAAAAGGGTTTCAGCTATTCATTCGCTGAAACCCTTGTCTTACTAAGTCGGGGCAGCTGGATTCGAACCAGCGGCCTCCTGCTCCCAAAGCAGGCATTCTAACCGGGCTGAACTATGCCCCGAACAATATCTTTTTCAACCTTGCGGCCTTCCCGCCCGTTGGCGGTACATTCTAACCGTCCCGATTGCTATCGGGACGAACAATATCTTTTTTTACCCATCAGCCTTCCAACATCCGGCGGCACATTCTAACCGTCCCGATAGCTATCGGGACGAACAATATCTTTTCATCACCATAGCTTTTCTGCTTTAAGCAGGAAATTTGGCTAGCCATGAAGTGAATTTTCTGCTTCATGCACATGAAGCAGAAAATTCTACTTCATGGCGGTGAGGGAGAGATTCGAACTCTCGGTACCGTTTCCAGTACGGCAGTTTAGCAAACTACTGGTTTAAGCCGCTCACCCACCTCACCTTACTAGTGATTTGAATATCTTATAAGAACATTTCTTTGTTTTAGGGGACGCAAAGGTAATAAAAGAGATGGGTTCTTCCTAAAATTTCATAAATACTGCAAAAGAAAATGCCATGAATATGTATTCATGGCATTATTAGTTAGATATTATTAGGTTTTAGGATATACTCATCTGAATTTTTTTCTGCAAATCATCCACACTTTCTTTGAATTTAGTGTCGGTATCCATCAGATTTTGAATTGCCTGGCAGCTGTGAATTACTGTCGAGTGGTCTCTTCCTCCAAAATGTTTACCAATTGCCTTTAAAGAGTGTTTGGTGAAATTTTTAGAGAGATACATACTTAACTGGCGAGCCTGAACAACCTGACGTTTACGTGTCTTTTCTTTCAATTTATCGACAGGTACCTCAAAATAATCGCAAACTGCTTTTTGGATGAAGTCGATAGAAACTTCGCGCGACATATTTTTAACAAAATTCTTCACGATCTTTTTGGCAAGGTCGAGATCAATTTGTTTTTTGTTGAGCGATGCCTGTGCAAGCAAAGAAACTAATGCTCCTTCCAATTCACGAACGTTGTTGGTGATATTATAGGCTACAAACTCTACAACATCTTTTGGCAACTCAATACCATCGGCATACATTTTCTTTTCGAGAATGGCTACACGTGTTTCGAAATCTGGTGATTGAAGATCGGCACTTAGGCCCCATTTGAAACGGGATAATAATCTTTCTTCCACTCCTTCTAAATCGCGCGGAGGACGATCACTTGTTAAGATGATCTGTTTGCTTTCCTGGTGGAGGTGATTGAATATATGAAAGAAGATATCCTGCGTTTTTGCTTTATTGGCAAAGAAATGAATATCATCAATAATTAATACATCTATTAATTGATAGAAATGCACGAAGTCGTTCACCGAATTATTTTTCAGTGATTCAATAAATTGATTGGTGAATCGTTCCGCATTTGTATAAAGAACCGTCTTGTTTGGGAAGTTCTGTTTTACTTCATTTCCGATAGATTGTGCAAGGTGACTTTTTCCAAGGCCGGTTGCACCATATATTACTAATGGATTAAAGGCAGTGCCTCCGGGTTTTTGTGCAACGGCATAACCGGCACTTCTGCACAATCTGTTACAATCGCCTTCAATAAAATTATCGAAGTTGTAGTTAGCGTTTAACCCTGATTCGATATTTACCTTTTTCAAACCGGGTATTACAAACGGATTTTTAATACTTGTTCCCATAACGAGTGGTGCTGCTACCTCAGGATTTTTATTGTTTCCGGTATTATAGTTTGGGTAGTCGATGGTAAACGGAGAATTATTTCCGGAACTATTTTCCACCACGATTCTATACTCCAACCGGGCATTGCTTCCTAATTCGCGTTTTATAGTTTTTCTTAATAGGGTTACATAATGCTCTTCCAGCCATTCGTAAAAAAATTGGCTGGGTACCAGTATGGTTAAAATCTCATCTTCTAACTTAACAGGTTCGATCGGCTCGAACCATGTTTTAAAACTCTGGAGATTTACATTGTCTTTGATGATCTTAAGACAATTGGCCCACACAGTATGAAAATCATTGCTATTCATCTCAGAATTAAAAATTTATTTATTATTTATTAACATCGGAATGACGAAGGTGTGAAAAAATAAATTGTAAAAAAAATTTTTATTCACTTGTTTTTTTCGAAACAATGACAGGTTTGCCAGAATGCCATTTTTTAGCTCTTTTTTTCTCAAAATAAATATCCAACCTACCCAGCCAAACACCTGCCCAACCAACCTGATTAATAATTACCTCTTGTTCAGCAAGATTTTTGTAAACTTGGGGCGCTTCCAAAAAGGTATGTGTATGTCCTCCCAGGATCAGATCTATACCCTCCGTTTTTTGAGCAAGCAAAACATCCGAAATTTTACTGTCTTTATATTGATATCCCAAATGCGATAAACAAATTATATAATCACATTTTTCTTCATCCCTTAATTTTTTTACCATTTCATTTGCTTTCAAAACAGGATCCTGATAAATGGTATTGCCATATAATTTTTGTGGCACTAATCCTATTAATTCAATTCCCAATCCGAATATACCAACCTTAATATCTTTTTTTTGAATTATTTTATAGGTCAGGATTTTATCTTTTAAAACAGTATCGGTAAAATCGTAATTGGAAACAATAATAGGAAATTCGGCATGTGCTAATTGTTTTTCAAAACCATCAATACCTCCATCAAAATCATGATTACCCATTGTTGCAGCATCATAATCCATTGCACTCATTAATTGCATTTCCAGTTCACCGTGATAAAAATTAAAATAGGGTGTGCCCTGAAAAATATCACCTGCGTCTAATAATAATACATTATCTTCTTCTGCTCTTATCTTTTTTATTAATGCTGCCTTTTGCGCCATACCTCCCATTCCGGGAAACTTCTTATCATCGTCGGGGAACGGGTCTACACGGCTATGCACGTCGTTGGAGTGCAGTATTACCAATTTCTGAACACTGCTGCTTAAAGCAAAAGATTGCAAAGGAATAGCACCCATTCCGAGGAGTGCTGATCCGGTTGCAATTTTTTTTATAAATGTTCTTCTATTCTGCATAAGTAATTCGACCCTCTAATTTAGCATATAATTTTCTTCCTTCCCCATTTTCTTTTGATATATAATTAATTACCATATCGCGAATGGTGATGCCGAGAATATCTATTTTTTGTCCAAATAAAAAATCCATTTTATCACCACCGTTTGCCATATAATCATTCATGATGACTGTGTAATTTTTTGTTGTGTCGAATGGAATATTATTTATGAGGACATTTTGTGCTTTATTATTTTTTACGGTAATTTGAATTCCCGATAAAGGCCAACCTCCCTCATCAATTATTTTTTGAATAAGTTTTGCTGTACTTTTTCCATCCAGGGTAACAATTGCGCCAAAATTTTCGAAGGGTAATAATTCGTAAATTTTTCCTTTTGTTATTGGTCCGGCATTAATAAATTCTTGCCGTATACCTCCATAATTATAAACTGCAAAATCAATTTCTTCCTCTGCATATAATTGCCCTTCCTTTAAAATTACATCACATATAAAATTTCCTAAAGTAGATTCCGGTTTTGCTCTTTTTAGTTCAACCCCCATTTCTCCTACTATCAAATTCATCTCTCCATCGAGCGCAGATTTATAAGGTTCGATTATGGAAAGTACTGCTGAATCAGTTTCGGCATCTTCCAAAACACGCAATTGTTTGGCCTCATATCCGGTATCAGAATAATAGTAACTGCAGGAAGAAAGTGTTAAACAACAACATAACAATTGGATAATGTTGCGTTTACAAAAGTTGAATATAACATTGCGTGATGACCATCTCGCGTCAGAATTAGGATAATAACCCGGAACAGCAATGTATATTTTCACAATAATGATTCGATTTAGCGGGTAAAAAATGAAATTAAAATTGAATTTACCGGGAATTCTCGGATTATTTTCCGTACAATAACATTACTTCCTTCTTTAATTGAAGTAACACCTTCATGGTAATTGCATCATCTTCACTATCTGCTAGCTCTCCAATAATTTTTTTGTGCAATTCAATTCCGGGTAATTCTGGCGGCAATTCCATTGCATTTCGGTTAATAACACTAATTGTCTCCTCTTTCGAAGCCCTGATCATGGCCCAGGCATCAGCTGAAACGTACACCTGTTGACTAAGGTTGTGTTCATATTCCAAACGAATGTTATTAATGAGTGCGGTTCTGAATTCCGCAACATGCATTTCCTGTTTGCGCACCCTGGGCAATAAATTATTGAGGGAAATTCGCTCCAAAAAAAGCGTAAGTCTTTCGTATGCCTGTAATCTGACAGGTAGCGCTTCACGCAGATGCGCCTGTCGATACTCCATCAGGCGCATTTGTTTTTCACGGTCGAGAAAGGCCCTTAAAACGATATATGTAGTAAAAAACACCACCAGTGCGGGGATGATGTATCCGGTAATTTGCCAAATTAAATCCATTGTTACTTTTTTGGGAGGGTTGTAAAATTAAAATTAAGAATATTAAATCCAACTCTAAACGAAATATTTCTTTTTATTTTAATAAAAAGGTTTGAATTTAAACGTGAACTCGGGGATAAAATTGCTGAGCGTTTGAAAATCTGCCGGAAGACGGATTTTGAGAATTTTGGTCTTAATAGGTTTAGGTTAATTCTATAAAAACATTCCGCCTCTAAACTATCACCTTGATAATGGTTTTTAAATAAGTAAAGCCACCCAAAAGGGTGGCTTTACTCTAATATCAGGAATTCAAATGCTTATTCGGTAATAATTGCCTGAGTTGTTAAACGATTTCCGTCAACAACTGCTGTAATCATATAAACACCTGCAACATTTGGAATGCTGATGGTTTCATTTATTACACCATTGGTTACCGTTGCACTAAATTCTGCAACTTTTTCGCCTGCAATATTCATTACAGTGATCATAGCTTGTTCAGAAACGCTTGTTCCAAAAGTTCCAACTATGGTAACGTTACCATTAGAAGGATTCGGATTTACCTGCATTTTAGCCTGATCAGCCTGTTCACCTATACGACAGCCGGAGGAGATAACTGTTACAGATTCAGATTGAGTGCTGCAGCCACTTGCATTGGTTACAACAACATGATAAACACCAACTGAAGTTGCAAAATAAATGCTTGAAGTTGCTCCGCCAATTGCATTACCATTTTGATACCACTGATAAGTAAAACCAGTGCCTAAATTCGCCTTTAACTTAAGGGAAGGTAAAACACAAAGATTAAGTCCATCAGGAGTGGAGATAACTGCATTTGGGTTAGAAAGTACCGTAACAACTATTGCAGATGAGGCACTAAAACATAAAGGTTTGTATATATTTAATACATAACTTCCACCAATTGTGGCTGCATAAGTTGATGAGGTTGCTCCGGAAATTACCGCGCCATTTCTTTTCCACTGATAGCTATAACCGAATCCTGCCGCAGTGCTTTGTAAAGTTACACTCTGACCATTACAAATAGTTGTGGATCCAACCGCTGAAATTGTAGAAACAACATCAATTGCGCCATCACAATCATCATCAATTCCGTTTCCACAAACTTCTATTGCGCCCGGATAAATTGAAGCGGAGGCGTCGTTGCAATCTCCATTATTTAAAATGTATCCAGCCGGAATAGTACAACCGGTATTTGACATACCCGGATTACCATATCCATCAAGATCTGCATCATTATAAGAAGTGATTGTTACACCTTCATCGATATTGCCATCGCAATTATCGTCAATTCCGTTACAAACTTCTGTCATACCCGGATTAACCGATACATCAGCATCGTTACAATCAGTATTATCTGCAACATAACCTTCCGGTGCAGAACATGCTGAAACTGAAGAAGCTGCATCTCCGTAACCATCACCATCGGCGTCAGCATAGAATGTAGTTTCAACACCTTCGTCAATATTACCGTCACAATTGTCGTCTATTCCGTTACAAACTTCTGTTGCACCAGGATTAACGGCTGCATCAGCATCGTTACAATC
>CAZXBG010000117.1:0-13262 GCA_964638865.1 uncultured Chitinophagales bacterium
TTACGTTTTTCCTGTGAAGACACTGCTGGGGCGTGCTGGGGTGAGACGCTGCCGAACGATTTTCCGTGTGAAGATACTGCTGGGTCGTGCTGGGGGTGAAACGCTGCTAAGGCAAAATATATCGACACCTTAAATTAGAATCTACCTGAAAAAATCCAGTACAATTTTTGCACAAAGATAACTTTCGAGCCATCTTTACGTTTATATGCAAATGATCAGATACACCTTAACTGCCCTGTTACTGGTAATTTTTATAGAGGGCTTTTCCCAGCCGGTAACGCAAGCCAACGCTTCTAAAAAAGCCTTAAAATATTTAGATGAAGGCGTACAACGCGCAATGGCGAAATACCTCGATAAGGCTGTGGAAAGTTTCACCAATGCCACACTGGAAGAACCTAATTTTGTTACTGCATGGATATATCTTGGTGATACATACCGCAACTTAAAGAACGATTCTATGGCCATGGAATCCTATACACATGCAGTTGATCTCGATCCTGATGGCGATATTTGGGTATACACAAAACTTGCAGAAGCAGAAGGAAATGTGGGTATGTATGAGGAAGCTCTGGATCATATTGTATTATTTCTGTCAAACCCTGAAGTAACGGGCGACCCCAGAATTAAAGCGAACAGACTTAAAACAAATTTCACCTTTGCAAAAGCGGCTATTTTAAATCCGGTAGATTTTAATCCTGTAAATATGGGAGACGCCATAAACAGTGAGTTTCCTGAATATTTTCCATCACTTTCTGTGGATGGTTCTGTGCTTGTAATGACGCGAAGAATACCGGTTTTACCGCCAGTTACGGATCCACGAAATCCGAATGTTGATCAGGAAGATTTTTATATCTCCAATTTTAAAGATGGCGCATGGACGATCGCGGAAAATATGGGTGCACCTATCAATACCTCCTTGAATCAGGGCGCGCAAAATATTTCAGCGGATGGCCGTTATTTGTTTTATACTTCCTGTGATGACTTGGAAAATGGCTATGGAAGCTGCGACCTTTACTATTCTATTAAAATAGGTAATGTCTGGTCAAATCCCGAAAATTGTGGGCGTGTTATTAATTCCAGCGACTGGGAATCGCAACCTTCTGTGTCAGCAAATGGCCAGCATTTATTTTTTAGCAGTGCCCGGTCTGGAAGCAATGGCAGTTACGATCTCTGGATGTCAACCATGGGTGACGACGGATATTGGGAAGAGGCTGAAAATCTTGGAAAAACAATTAATACGCCTTATTCTGAACAATGCCCCTTTATTCATCCTGATGGGACTACCTTGTATTTTTCCAGCGAAGGTCATCCGGGAATGGGGGGTTCAGATCTGTTTTATTCGAAACGCGATGAAAATGGTGATTGGTCGAAACCGGTAAATCTCGGTTATCCTATAAATTCAAAAGACCGCGAGATCAGTTTATCTGTTTCAGCAAACGGAACTACTGCATATTTCTCAAGCGATAGAGGCAAAAAACTGGGCGAACTCGATATTTATACCTTCGAATTACCCGCAGACGTGCAAGCCGATCCTGTTACTTGGGTAAAAGCAATAGTTACCGATAAAATTACACGTCTCCCACTTAAATCAAATGTTCAGTTAGTGGATATAGAAACCAGTACAATAATTGCCACCTCTATTTCTGATCTTAAAACCGGCGAATTTTTAATCGTACTTCCCATTGGAAAAGATTACAGTTTATTTGTACAAAAAGAAGGTTATTTATTTCATTCGGAAAACTTCAGTTTATTAACTGCAATTCCAAATAAACCTTTTATTATAAATGTAGAATTACAGCCAATAAATGCCGGAGAAATTCTCACACTTAAAAATATTTTCTTTGAAACTGCCTCTGCAGGATTATTATCTGTATCACAAACCGAATTAAATAAGGTAGTGGAAATGATGTTAAAAAATCCTACAATGAAGATAAGGGTGAATGGGCATACGGACAATATTGGTGCTGAATCTGATAATTTAAAATTATCACTTGACAGGTCGTTGAGTGTAAAAAATTACCTAATAGAACATGGTATTGGAGCCGAACGTATCACAAACAAAGGATTTGGTGAATCAAAACCAATTGATATTAATACCACTGAAACCGGAAAGGCAAATAATCGCAGAACAGAAATAGAAATTTTAAGTTTATAATATCATATAATTATTAATTTCACTTTCATCAACCAAACGACAATAAACAGCCTCTTAATTTTGTAACCTCTAAATTTACCGGCTATGAAAATAGATGTGACAAGATCAATCCCTATTGTTGACGGAGAAAAGATAACGAAAATTGAATTTGAGTCAAATTATTTAAAAACACAACAACCCGTAATTCTTCGTGGCTGATGGAAACAATATCCCGCTTACACCAAATGGAATTACAATTTTTTCAAGCAGATAATGGGCGCTACAGAGGTTGGGCTTTACAGCAGCTCAAAAGCTGACCCCAGCCAGACCTTATCAGTTCCAACTGTAAAAATGAAATTTAGCGAATACCTGAATTTAATAGAAACTAAGGCTACAGATTTGCGATTATTTTTGTTCCCCATATTTAAATTTAAACCTGAACTACTAAAGGACTTCGGATACTCCTCAATAACAAAGGGTTATATCAAACTTCCATTCATGTTTTTCGGTCCGAAAAATTCTGTTACACGCATGCATCAGGATATTGATATGAGCAATGTTTTTCTCACGCAATTTGAAGGAAAAAACGTGTTATATTATTCGCACCCGATCAGTAGGATCTATTATATAAACTTCCATTTAATGAGTAGCAGTGGGCAGTTTGTAACATTGGAGCTAATTCGTTCCAAGGCAAAATATATTAAGCATTTTAATATTATCAAATTACGGAGTGGAAGCTGTAATTATTTGCTAATCTGCATTTTCAACATTTTTTTATCCTTTTTTTATCCGCCCAATCTGCGTCATCCGCGTTCCCTTTTGTTTCCTATTGCGCAAGGACTGAAACAAGATGGGTCGTTCTTGCAGGATTAAGGTTTACTGAAAATGAAAATTAGGTTCTATCCACATCTCACGCCATTGTTGGTGTTTCTCACCAACCACCGAATGGCGTAGTTGAACCATCATGCAAAAATAAGTCCCAAGTAAACTACTCCTAAGTTGTGCTTGGGTGGACTATCCTATAAAACACGCGTATAAGATCCTTTATGTTAAGGCGATTTTCCACTCTTTTTGAGTATTTTTGTACAACTTCGGCAGAGACTTGAAAAAAGCTATTTATTATTAATAATGTATAAACTTTCCACCTCCATTCTAACGCGCTTATGCATCTTTCTGGGGATATTTTTTTATGCCGGCATTTCTTTTTCTCAACAATTCCATTTAAAGAATTATCGTATTAGTGATGGTTTAGCCGGCATTTCGGTTACTTGTTTGTTACAGGATTCGAGAGGATACATCTGGATTGGCACAAAAGATGGGGGAATTTCGCGTTTTGATGGGAAAACTTTTGTCAATTACAATAAACAATCAGGAGTTGGCGATAATACCATCAATTGTTTATTTGAAGACCGTTCCGGTAATATATGGATCGGAACACAAAAAAATGGTGTCACAAAATTTAACGGATTTGAATTTATCCAATACAATAAATCAGCAATAAAAAGTATCGATAAAATTTTCAGTGATAGCACCGGCACCATATTATTATATAGTTTCCCGAAATTATATAAACTGGAAGGAGATAGCATAGTTGAAAATACAGAAAGGAATTCCAGCGGACTGCAGAATTTTTTCAGAGCAGGCGGACCTAAAGCTTATCAGTCGCTTATCGATAGAAACGGAAATAAATGGATCGCCACTTATAGCGGTATCTATACGATTAAAAAAGAATTTGTAGATAAGGAAGATGCAATTGACCATAAAACACAATTTATTTTAAATGGAGAAAATAATGAAATTTCTGCATCCAGTTTAATGCAAGACCGGGAAGGAAATATTTGGATAGGCACCGATTTTAACGGACTTTACATGTTTTATGATGGTGCATTTTCCAATTTCAATAATCTAACCTCCCTTAAAAATATTTATATTACCGATGTAAAACACATTGATGATGCAATTATGCTTGGAACTTCAGAAGGTCTAAAAAAAATTAAACCCTCAGCAACCGGCAATGATTTTAATGAAGAAGTATTAAATATTCCGGGATTTAAATCCACCGCACAAATTAATTGTATATACTCCAACAACATTAACTTTCTGATCGCTGCTGATGAGAACAACAATTTTATTCAATACGATGGAAAACTGAGCCATTTCCGTTTAAAAGAAATTCCGGATCAAAGCCAGATCACCGCTATTACCCTCGACAGAAATAATAATATTTGGATTGGGACAAATAATAACGGAGTATATTTAAAAACTAAAACAGGTATAATTCATTATTCAGAATATGATTCTATTTCTACAAATCTGATCACAGAACTCGTAATGGATTCCAAGGGAAATATCTGGATAGGTACAGAGGATAAAGGTGTAATTAAATATGATGGAAATAGTTTTGAAAATTATACCTATTTCGATAATGGATTAATCAATAATAATATTTCCTGTATCACGGAGGACAGAAACGGACTGCTTTGGTTCGGAAGTCCTGATGCGGGAATGTGCAGTTTTAACGGGGAGGATTTTTCTTTTTTTACAGCTAATGATGTTCTGAGTTCCAATAATGTTTTTTCTATCACCTTCGATAAAACAGGAAATTTATGGGTAGGATTAAATGACGGTGTTGATCAATTGATCTTTAATGCTGACTCTACTATCACAACAAAACATTTTGATGCTTATGATGGTTTTACAGGAATTAAAAACAATAAAAAAGCAATTTACTGTGATGAATTTAATAACATATGGTTTGGAACAGTGAGCGGTTTGTTTCGATACAATCCGAAGGAGGATATAGTAGGCCGCACACAACCACTGGTTGAATTGCGCAATATCCGTTTATTTTATGAAACCGCAGATTGGGGGCCTTATTCCGATACTACATCAGGCTGGTATAACTTACCTGTTAATTTAAAACTTCCTTACGATCAAAACACCTTGACCTTTGATTTCAGTGCATTATTTTTTTCAGTACATGAAAAAATTACCTATTCTGTAATGTTGGAAGGTGCTGAAGATACCTGGACGAATATTGGGAATACGGCATTTATGACCTATTCCAATTTGAAACCCGGTTCTTATAATTTTTTGGTAAAAGCTCAAAATGCTGATGGTGTTTGGAGCAATACTGTCTTCTATTCTTTTCTAATAAAAAAACCATTTTGGGCAACATTATTATTTCAGATCACTTGTGGGATTTTAGGACTTTCACTGCTTGTGCTTATTAATTATTTGCGCAATCGGCAATTGAGAAAAAGAGCACATCAATTAGAAGAAACAGTTACACTGCGAACAACAGAGTTAGAGCAACAAAAAATAAAAGCAGTAGAATCAGCAGAGAGAGCGGAACGTTCAGAAAAAGCAAAGGAAGAATTTTTAGCCAATATGAGCCATGAAATCAGAACTCCTATGAATGCGATTTTGGGAATGACACGATTGCTCTTAGATAAAGACCCATTACAAATACAACTAAAATATCTCAATGCAATAAAGCAATCCTCCGATAATTTATTATATATTATAAATGATATTCTCGACCTTTCGAAAATTCAGGCCGGCAAAATGGAACTGGAACAAATACCGTTTAATATCAGAAGTCAGTTGATTAATTTTAAGGAGATCATGAAATTTAAATCGGAGGAAAAAAATATTGGTTTTGATATAAATATTGATGATGCTATTCCTGAATTTATTATCGGAGATCCTGTAAGATTAAATCAGATATTAATAAATCTGACAGGAAATGCAATAAAATTTACGGATGTAGGGCATGTTATTTTAAAATGTAATTTAATTTCCACACAAAATAATATTGCAACTATTGCCTTCGCGATTGAAGATACCGGCGTTGGAATTCCTGAAGATAAACTCGATAGTATTTTTGAAAATTTTTCTCAGGCAGATAAAGCTACAACGCGTAAATTTGGCGGAACGGGTTTGGGATTGAGCATCAGTAAAAATCTTACATCACTTTATCATGGAAAAATTCATGTAACCAGTGAACCCGGTAAAGGATCAGTTTTTACCGTTACGATTCCATTCGAAATTGCGGATGCATCTCAAATGGAAAAGGAGGAAGTTTTAACAACAATTTCCGACAACGGATTACATAATTTCAGAATTTTGTTGGTGGAGGATAATATGTTTAACCAAATGGTAGCGATCGACAGTATAGAAGGTATGTTTAAGGATGCAAAAGTGGAAGTTGCGGAAAATGGACAAATCGCAGTAGATAAACTTAACTCCGATAACTACGACATCATATTAATGGATGTTCAGATGCCGGTGATGGATGGATATGAAGCAGCGAAAACAATTCGAAAACTTTCTGATATATCCAAAAGTAAAACACCAATAGTTGCTATGACGGCAAGCGTAATTAAAAGCGAAGTGGATAAATGTTATGAAAGTGGAATGGATGATTTTATTTCAAAACCATTCGAGCCGGAAGACCTCCGACAAAAAATTTTAAAATATGCAACAACTAAAAATACCCTTAATTAACACGCAGCTTATTATAGAGCCGCCATCATGGCAAACATGGTGGATCTACAGTATTTCTGTGATCGCAATTGCAGCATTTATTTATTATATCATCCGCAAACGAATTCGCGATACGGCGGTTGATCAGCGTTTATTAAGAGAACGTGTTCGCGAGAAAACGAAAGAACTGGAAGCACAAAAAGAACGCGCGGAATATTCGGAAAGAGTGAAGGAACAATTTCTTGCAAACATGAGTCATGAGATCAGAACACCTATGAATGCAATATTGGGCGTAACCAGGTTATTATTGGAAAAAGAACCACGCAACGATCAATTAAAATATTTAAATGCCATTAAACACGCTTCTGATAATTTATTGGTAATTATAAACGATATACTTGATCTTTCTAAAATAGAAGCCGGAAAAATTAATTTTGAACGCATTTCTTTCGATCTTCGCAACGAAATTTTATCGGTGATTGATACCATCAAGGTAAATGCTGATGAAAAAAAATTATTGCTCAAATATGAAATGGAAGAAAGTATTCCTTTCAATATTTCTGGAGATCCATATAGATTAAGTCAGGTATTATTGAATCTTGTTGGCAACGCAATTAAATTTACGGAAAAAGGAAGCGTTACCATTCGTGTTTCCAAAATAATGGAACAATCCAACAATATTGAATTGAAGTTCAGTATTGAGGATACCGGTATTGGAATTGCTAAAGATAAACTTGATTTTATTTTCGACATGTTCACACAGGAGACGAGCAGTACAACACGAAAATTCGGTGGTTCCGGATTAGGACTTGCAATTTGTAAAAAATTGGTAGAATTGCAGGGTGGAACAATTCACGTGGAAAGTGAACCCGGTAAAGGTTCGGTATTTAGTTTTAAAATTCAATATCAGATAGAGAAAAATAATCCCGTTTCTGAAATAACAACAAAAGAAGAACCGACAATTAAAAATAATTTAAAAGGTTTGCGGATATTACTTGCAGAGGATAATGAATTTAATCAGATGGTAGCGGTTGATACTTTAGAAAGTGCCATTGAGGATGTAACGGTGGATGTTGCAAAGAACGGTAAAGAAGCAGTGGATATGCTGAACACAAAATTTTACGACATTGTTTTAATGGATATTCAGATGCCGGAAATGGATGGACATGAAGCTACTAAATTAATACGGAGCAGTCACGATAATAAAATAAATGCAATACCAATTATTGCAATGACCGCAAGTGTGATAAAAGTGGAAGTAGACAAATGTTTTGAAAGTGGAATGAATGAATTTGTTGGAAAACCATTTTCCGTAGATGAATTATTAGAAAAAATTTCGAAAATGATCAATCAAAAATAAAAAGAGAACATGGAGAATTATAAACGGATCAATTTAGCTTTTTTGGAGAATTTTACAAAAAATGATACCGGTAAAATGGTTCGATATATCAATATGTTTTTGCAGCTCGCTCCTTCCAGTATTCAGACTATGAAAGAGCAACATGCACATCAGGATTGGAACAACCTTAAAACAACAGCACATTCCCTAAAGCCGCAATTAGCATATATGGGAATAGAATCACTTAAAGAAAATATCCTGCGCATTGAGGAATATGCCGGCGAATCGAAAAATCCACAGCATATTGAAATGCTTATAGCAGTAGTGGAAGAAGGTTGCAATGAGGCATTTGTCGAATTAAAAGACGTTATTCAAAAAATATCTTAATATTGCAAACCAAAAATCTATAACACATTATGAAAAAAGAAGTTGTTTTTATTGTTGATGATGAACCCATGCATGCCCAAATGATGGAAGATCATCTCAGAACAAAGTACCCAACATTTGATATTTACAAATACAGCAGCGGGGAAGAATGTAACGACAATATGGATAAAAATCCGTCTATCGTTATTTTGGATTATCACCTTGATGCCGTAAATAAAAGTGCAAGAAATGGAATTCAAACACTCGAGCATATTAAAAGAAAATATGACGGTGTAGATGTTATTATGATTTCCGGTCAGGATAAAATTGATGTTGCAATTGAGTGTATGCGTTCAGGTGCCTACGATTATATTGTAAAAAATGAAACAAGTTTCATGCGCACTGAAAATGCATTGGAACGTTTATTTCAACATCGTCACGTATTATTTAGCCTCGCAAAATATAAAGCATTAAATAAAATCCTCATCTGGGGATTAGTAATTATAGTTGCCACAGCAGCCGCCTTATATTTGACCGGTGTAATTGATTAATAAATTTTTGCTAATATAATTTAAAAGGCTGAATTAATTTTCGGCCTTTTTTTATTCTTGGTAGCCAGATTGTTCTATTGGGGATTTTTCCTCCGCAATGAACACTTTCAACCCCTGCAAACCCTTTCATCCCTGCCCTATTTCTTCAAAAAGTCCTTCTTCGCGGTTTTTGCGGACATTGTTCCACATAAAATACCGGCCGTTCATGGTGACATAAACACCATTTGGTAGTGTCTGAACAAAGGCAAGTGCACAACCCATATTAAATAACCCATCGGAGCTGCCAAATTTATACGGTATCATTGCTCCTGTCAAAATAATTGTTTTGCTGATCTCCGCTTCCGCAATTAATTGTGCAGTTTCTACTATGGTATCCGTTCCATGAGTAATGATGATCTTATTATTGTCGCAATTTTTACATTCTGTAACAATGCTCTCTCTATCCTGAGTTGACATATGCAAACTATCTATCATCATCAGTGTTTGAATATCAATTTCCAGAGTACATCTTCCCAACCGAAGAATTTCCGGTAAATGTGTTTCATTAAAATACAACTGACCCTTTATTTCATCGTATTCTTTATCGAAAGTTCCACCGGTAACAAATATTTTTATTGGCATAACAGCGTATAATTTTAATCTTCTTCCTTAAAAAAATTCACCACTGCCCGAATCAGAGATATTAAAATCAAAGATGAAAAAAAACAAAATATCAATGCCTCAAACGCGGGAAATCCCTCCTTATAATCTAATAAACTTTTTCCGGAATACAGGTAGATCAATAATACTACCAATATCAGGTTAATTACATAAAAAAGAACTGTTTTTCGTAAATATAATCCGATTTTTTTTACAATAAGGCAGCTGAAGGCATTTAGCAACATATACAGCAACAATTCTATCCCAAAAACCGTCCATAAACTCTTAACCTCGCCAGTTACAAAAAAAACGATTCCCATACCTATAGCTGCAAACCCTAACAAAGCAGACGCCAATAGCATGGGGTAGTTTTTGGAATCTACTAGGTCTTTGGTTTTAAGTTTGGATATTGTCATTAGATAGGGGAAAAGGGTAGTTAGTAGTTAGATATAATTGCCGATAATTTTTTTTTCAAATTTTCATTTTTTTATAATCTCATTATGTTTAATAGATTGCCGCTATTGTCAATTGTCAATTATCAAAAGTATTGCTATTATAGCCAACAAAATTCCGATCAAATTTGTTTTCGTCAATTTCTCCTTAAATACGATTGCAGCAACTAAACAAGATGCTGCAACTACTGCAATATTATTTATTGGAAACACAACCGAACTTTCCCATCCTTCTACATTTAGTGCTGCCAATAAAAAAGCCATGGAACCATAATTGGGTATTCCCAAAGCAATTCCGTAGCCTAAACTTTTAATATTTAATTTTTCTTTGAGATAAAAATAGCGATAAGATAAAATGATCCATCCTATTGCTGCTGCCGTGCCAAAAACAAAGATCAAAAATAAGTCAAATTCCGTATCTTTTAAAAAAAATTCCTGATTCCATTTTGTAAAGGTATCAATAACTCCGCCACCCAGCAGCACAAGTGCAGGATAAAAATAATATTGAAAATTGTGTTTGTGGTTTTCACTCTCCTTTTTATAGGCCGCAAACACAACAGCGAGCAAGGCAATAATAATTCCCAGTATTTTTGATATCGTAAAATCATCCTGATATAAAAAATAAGCTGCGATCACCGGAATGATAAGAGATAATTTATTTGCGATAGAGGCAACAGCTACACCGGAATATTTTACAGTTAGCGCCGTAATATAAAACACACTTATAAATAATCCCCCTATCATCAATGCATGGGTAAACCAATCGTTGTAAATAATACCACTTACCGGAGGAAAATTTCCCTGAACAAATAATCCCATGACCACACATACCGTATAATTCACCACTATTGCCTGCAAAATATTCGCCTGATTTTTTGCTATCAGTTTGAACATGATAAATATGCAGGTGCTGGTAAATATGCTGAGCAGAAGGTATATCATACGTTAATTCGTGTAATTAAAGTATTGTCATAAATATTTTCGGTTCTGATCTCTTTTCCCGACATCAATGGCGCTGAAATTCCATTTGATAATTTATTTTCTGTGATAAATATCTTCATCTCATCCCACAATTTCAATTTTATAATCGTATTAATTGTATCCGCACCACCTTCCACCAAAATGCTGTTTATTTTTTTGTTAAACAAAATAGTTATCATTTGTTCGAAAACATTTTCTCCTCTTGTTATTTTTAGAAATTCAATATTCCCAAAAGTCTCCGATTTCTCAAAATTAAAAATAAGACTCTCTGCATCCGCATTAAAAAGAGCTAAATTTTGTGGGAAATTATTTTGCGTATCCAACGAAACCCGCAAAGGATTTTTACCACTTCCAGATCTGTTTGTCAGTTTAGGATTATCTGACAATACAGTTCTTCCCCCAACAAAAATTGCCTGATGTTCGGAGCGCATTTTTTGCACAAAATGATCGGAATACGAATTTGTTAAATGTATGGGAGTATAATTTTCACCTGCAATAAAACTGTCGGCACTCTGCGCCCATTTTATTGTGATAAATGGTCTTTGTTTTTGATGAAAAGTAAAAAAGAATTTATTGAGATCAACACATTCTTTTTCCAATACGCCAACAATAACTTCAACACCTGCTTCCCCTAATTTTTTCATCCCTTTTCCATTCACTAAATTATTTGGATCAGGCGTTCCTATTACTACTTTTTTAATATTGTAATCCATGATTAACTGTGTGCAAGGTGGAGTCTTTCCAAAATGATCGCATGGTTCCAGATTAACATATAAGGTAGCATCCTTAATTAATAGTTTATCCTCATCCTTTACCGAATTTATCGCATTCACTTCTGCGTGCGCGTCTCCGATTTTTTTATGGTAACCCTCTCCTATTATTTTGCCTTCCACCACCAACACTGCTCCCACCATAGGATTGGGTGCAACAAAACCCGCACCTCGGGATGCCAGTTCCAAACAACGTTTGATATATATTTCGTGATCTTTCAACAGAGCAAAAGTAAACTACATTAATTGACAATTGATAATTGACAATTTTCTTCAACCTGTAATTCAACTTCGAACTCCAACTTTAACTGTGACTGAAACCGCCACTTATCACTTTTCACTTTTAACTGCTCACTGCGACTGCGACTTTTTTAAGATAAGAAGTTTACTATGGAGAAAATAGCTTCACTTTGTTTCTCACTGCCCACTGTAACTGCCACTCCTTACCTTTACCCTCCAATGCAAATAAGAACCTTCCTCTCCAATCTCAGCTCCAAACTTCAATCACTTTATGAAGAACGGGAGGCATCGAATATTGCACTGTATGTAGTTGAGGAATTATATGGAAAAGCTTTTGTGCGCGCAAATCAATTACTGGATGTTATACAATTGGAGAACCTGCAAAAAATTACTACCCGATTACTGCAACACGAACCTGTCCAATATATTTTGGGGGAAGCCTGGTTTTACGGAAGGAAATTGAAGGTGAACCCCTTTGTTTTGATCCCTCGCCCCGAAACAGAAGAATTAGTAGAACTCCTCCTGAAAGAAAATAAAAAACCGGATCCAGTGATTCTCGATATTGGCTGCGGAAGCGGATGTATTGCTGTCACACTGCAACTTGAAATGCCAAAATCAGAAGTTTTTGCCCTCGACAGATCCCGTGGAGCGCTGGAAGTTACCCGTAATAACGCTGCTTTGTACAATGCCCATCTGCACTTACTCGAAGCTGATATGCTAAACCCCGAGCCCTGGGAGGCCCAACTACCGCATTTCGACATAATTGTCAGCAACCCACCCTATATTTCCCCTGAGGACAAAAAAACTATGGAAAACAATGTTTTGCTATTCGAACCCATGTCGGCATTATTTGCAGAACATGCGGATCCATTGGTGTTTTACCGAGAAATTTCGCGTTTTGCGACAAAAAAACTAAAACCGGGCGGAAAGTTATATTTTGAGATTCCACACAACAAAGCAGAAATTATTCACCAGGCCATGAAATCAAACGGATTTAGTGACATCGAAATTCATCAGGATATGCAGGGAAAACCCCGTATGATTGCCGCAAAATTATCGTAACAGAAACAAAAATATTATCCATTGTTTGTGTGAATAAATATTTTTCCCATCCCAAAATCCTTTATCCACAATAGTTTCAGCGCAAAACCACAATTTTTATTTCCCGATATTTCTCATATCCGCCTAAAGCACCTATATTTGCACTCTCTTAAAAATAACCAATACGGAGTGGTAGTTCAGTTGGTTAGAATGCCTGCCTGTCACGCAGGAGGTCGCGGGTTCGAGTCCCGTCCGCTCCGC
>CAZXBG010000118.1:0-5295 GCA_964638865.1 uncultured Chitinophagales bacterium
TCACATTACCCGATTTGAAAACATACTTGACACAGTTTATTTTACACTACCATTTGAAAAGTCGCAGATAATTAGCAAATTGTTTAATTAGGAGATTAGCAAATGGAACAGCCGTAATTTCGTGTATTAATCAAGAGTAAAAGTATCCGGTTATCATAGCTCTACTCATCACTCATTACTCATTTCTCATTGCTTGAATGTTTCTGAAATCTTATCCCGATACGCCCTCAATCCTCCTCAATCAGCGCATCATTTATAATTGTTCCCGGCAAAACCTTCTTGCCCTGTACTCCCAATTTTCTCAATTTTTCTGCCTGACCTATCAGGTTTCCGCTTCCGTCTTTTAATTGTTTCATTGCCTCATCATAACTTTTTTGTGATCTGCCAATATGATCACCAACGTCTACTAAATTCTCTACAAATCCTACAAATTTATCATACATGGCTGCACCTCTTTCCGCAATGGCGACAGCATTTTTATTTTGTTCTTCCTTTTTCCAAATTTCTGAAATAAGTTTTATTGCCGCAATTAAATTTGTTGGCGAGATTAGAATCACTCTTTTTTTATAGGCATAATTCCAAAGGTCAGCATCCTTTTGAATTGCCAATAAATAGGCAGGTTCAATTGGAACGAACATCATTACAAAATCCAATCCTTTTACAAACTGCGAATAATTTCTTTTATTTAATTCATCAACGTGATTGTATATGGCAGCAATATGATTTTGCAGTGCCATTTTTTGTTCCGTTTCCTCCTCCGAAGAATTATATCTTTCATACGCACTTAAAGAAACTTTACTGTCAATTATCACCTTTCTTTTATCGGGATATAACAAAATAAAATCCGGTTGCATTTTTTTACCATCATCGTTCATTATCGTATTGCCGGCTTCGTCTTTAATAAATTCTTGTTTGAAATATTCTCTGCCTTCTGTTAATCCGCTTTGTTGTAAAATATTTTCCAATATCATTTCTCCCCAGTCTCCTTGCGTCTTTCTTTGTCCCTTTAATGCTTTTGTAAGATTATTAGCCTCTTCGCTTATCCTTTGATTTAAAACAACCAAATCTTTTATTTTTTCTTCGAGTGAGAATCGCTGTTTATTTTCTTTTTCATAAGTTTCTTCTACTTTCTTTTTAAAATCTTTAATGTCATTATTCAGTGGTTCTAAAATTAATTTAATATTTTTCTGATTTTCTTCTGTAAACCTTTTGCTTTTATCCTCCAAAATTTCATTGGCAAGATTTTTAAACTGGGAAGTATATTTTTCTCCTATTTCTTCGATCTCCTTTTTAATGGTATTATTTTTCTCCTTAAGCACTTCATTTTCCGCAATTAATCTCTGTGTTTCATTTTTCAATTCATTATTGATAGTAAAGCTGTTTTCAAATTGAGCCCTTAGTGAAACAAAATCGGTTTGTATTTTTTCAAGGGATGTTTGGGATGAGGAAAACGCAAAATTAATTTTATCCTTTTCTTCCAGAATTCTTCTCAATTCAGTTTCACTAATTGAAGCGATGGTTTGAAGTTCATTTACCTTTTGCTCTAAAAACAGTATCTTGCTTTCAGATTGAGTGAGCTGATTGCGTTTGTCTTCTAGGTCGCTGCGTTTCACAAGGTCTTTTTCCACAATTAATTTCCGGATGAACCAGGCCAGTATAGCACCTATTATTAACCCCGCTAAAATATATACCAATGGATCCATATCGCTAATTTGGCATGAAGATAAATAAAAAAAGGAGCTTTTCTGTTGATTGTTGGTAGATTTTGATTCAATGAAATAACGATCTAAATCCGCTGTTGTGAAATCCTTTTTTTAAGCGATCCCTAATTATTTATTATCTTGCATTAAATATGAAAAACAAATCGAGAGATTCAGTTATATTGAATTTTATTAATGAAATGCGTCCTTTGCATAGATTGATTGCAAGTCTGGCAATAACGGGAATTACTTTATTGTTAATTCCTAAATCATTGGATCTGTTATTGATTTTAATGATTTCCTGGATAACATTTTCCGGAAGTTATCTGATTTTTAGTTGGATAATATTATTTTGTCGACGGGTAGACGATATTCGCAAACATGCTACAATGGATGATGGAAGTAAAGTATTTGTTTTTGTTATGATATTGCTTTCCTCGTTTTCAGGAATGTTAATGGTGCTCTTATTAATGATTGCCCCTGATTCACAGTCAACAGATTTCGGGGTGTATTTAATTATACCTATTTCAGGTATGTTGTTGTCATGGATGATGGTGCATACCATTTTTACTTTTCATTATGCACATTTGTTTTATGATAATATTGATAATGACAATAAAAAGGCAGTAGAAGGATTGGTGTTTCCTGAAACCAAAGAACCGGATTATATTGATTTTGTTTATTTTTCACTGGTGATCGGATGTACATTTCAGGTTTCTGATGTGGCTATTACCTCCCGAAAAATGAGGCGTATGGTATTGTTTCACGGACTTTTAGCATTTGCATTGAATACTTTTGTTGTTGCACTGACTATTAATCTGGTTGCAGGATTAAGTAAATAATTATTAATTTTTAAAACGCATTTTCCTATAATTACTTTTTGTATACCATAAAAAAGGCGATGACCGCTATTGCAATCAGCTGCTTTTGATTTATGGTTGGTTATTTATATTAAAATGGAATATTAATCACTCCCAAAGTTGTTACGTTGCCTGTTTGTACATTAACGTCATTTACTGTAATATCAGAGAATCCTGCGACAGCTGAAAATGTTACATCGTAAGTTCCTGCCGGAACACCACCGATCAAAAATGACCCGTCAGCTGCTATCAATGTTCCAATAGTATCAGTTGGTGTTGATGCCATCACGTAATAAGCAGCATCAAAAGGAAATACCGTTCCGGAAATTGCACCTGTTTCAGCCTGTGTATAAACATGAATTACAGGTTTAAGTGAATAATCACCATTTCCTTTTTCTACTATGGATTGTTCTGCATCAAAGTCCATCCACAATTCATAAGCAATGCCTGCTTCAAATGTGTAATGAACGTTTAACTTTAAACCTGATGTTTCAGCCGATGGTGCTTCCAACGGATGTACTACGCCATCAACCACAACACTATTGTTATCACCCAAGATCAATCGAATTTGCGAGATAGTCTGTGGTGCTATATCTTCATCAATAATGACTGTATCAATGCCTGAATTAAATTTCAAGAGGTCGTAAATACCAGGATTTATTACGTTTAACGTTTTCCATCCATCAGCATCGGTATGAATTTCAACTGATAGTACATCAATATAAACTGCATCGTACTCGGCAGGTGCATCGGTAAGAAATATCTTTAATTGTGCCATATCACCAGAATTCGCACCGGGATCTTCCTTACAAGATATTAAAAGAGTGAAAAACAAGGCAAATATGCTTGTTAAAATTATAGTCTTCTTCATACAATCAAATTTAGTGTTAAGTAGATTCAAATAATGTTCCAATATGTTAATGCCTATAAATACAGGACATTGAACAAATGAATAAAATGGGCATTTAGGGAAATTGGGGAAATTTTTCACAGATGGATATAGAATACAACCAACCTCGAATTTGTATGTATCAGTGAAAAAAATTATCCTCTCTTAGCTACTTTGTGCCCCGAGAAATGATAATAGGATGTCATGTTAAAAATTTCAATTGTGGCTCAACTTATAAATCAGGAGGACAAATCTTAAATCCAGATTAATTCAATTAATACAAATCTATAGTTGTTAGTAAAATACTCCCCAAATGTGAAGGTGGTTGCTAATTTGCCAATTAGCTAATTTGCTAATTTTCTTCCCTCAGTTTAATTAAAAATCAAAAACCCAACTATCATAAATGATAATTGGGTTGACTGTAGCGTGAGGGAGACTCGAACTCTCGACCTCAGCATTATGAGTGCTGCGCTCTAACCGGCTGAGCTACCACGCCATTTATTCCTGTGGCTGAAACCTACATTTCATTCACTTCGGGCGGCAAAGATAATAATTTGTGATTTTAAATGAAAGAATGAACACTAATACTTTAGGATAATTTAAAAAAGTGCTGTTACCGGAATCTCTGATAAATTGTAAAATTCCTTAGGTCGTATGCCTTTATCTGTCATCTGCAGGGTGCAACACTCGTGAATGGCATCGTGTTCAAAAAACAGGATATATTTTTTGTCGTTTGCTTCTTTTAAAAAACTTTCCTTTTCTTTAATAGAAACCAGTGGGCGAATATCGTAACCCATTACATAAGGAATAGGTATATGTCCATACGAAGGCAAAAGATCAGCGCAATACACGATGGTTTTATCTCTGAATTTTATAACGGGCAACATCATCGCTTCCGTATGGCCATAGGTCCAGATGGTGGAAAATCCAGGAAATAATTCTTCATCCTCTTCTATAAAATGCAGAACTCCATGTTGCTGCAGTGGCAGAAAATTTTCTTTTAGAAAAGAGGCTTTTTCACGTGAATTTGGATTTGTTGCCCAGTTCCAATGCCTTTCATTACTCCAATAGCGGGCATTTGGGTAAGCTGGGATTAATTTACCTCTATCGTCTTTTTTAACTGCACCCCCGCAGTGATCAAAGTGTAAATGGGTAAGGAAAACATCCGTAATATCCTCAGGCAAAATACCATTTTCTTTCAGATTGCTATTTAAGGTAAAATCACCGTGCGGTTCATAGTGGCTGAAAAATTTTTCGTCCTGCTTGGTTCCCATGCCGCAATCTATCAAAACTACCTTTCCGGAGGCAATCACCACCAAATTGCGCATAGACCAGGTACATAAATTGTTTTCATCTGCCGGAATAAGCTTATTCCAGATCTTTTTTGGCACCACACCAAACATGGCACCGCCATCCAATTTAAACATTCCCGAATTGACCGATATGAGTTGCATAGGGCTAAAGTAATTAATAATTACCAAATGCGGTTATTTCCCGCAGAGTTTTTAAACAAGTTTAGTTAAAAGTTCCCGCAGAGGAGCAGAGTGCGCAGAGGGAAAATGTGTTTTTTATTCTTTGGGGAGATTAAAATTTGAATAATGTATATTTTTTGGAAATCGAAATAATAATTGCATCATGCACTACTAATAATATTCATCTGTTCGATTTCAATATCATAACAATTACAACTCCATTAATACGTTTTATTTAATTGTGTTCCTCTGCGCACTCTGCTCCTCTGCGTGAAACCTTTTTAATTCACAATACTCTGTGTGAAAACTTTTTTACTCCCCCGCAGAGGAGCAGAGTGCGCAGAGGGAAAATGTGTTTTTTATTCTTTGGGGAG
>CAZXBG010000118.1:5395-13117 GCA_964638865.1 uncultured Chitinophagales bacterium
CTCCATTAATACGTTTTATTTAATTGTGTTCCTCTGCGCACTCTGCTCCTCTGCGGCCTCTGCGTGAAACCTTTTTTTAATCCACAATAATCTGCGTGAAACCATTTTAATTCACAATAATCTGCGTGAAACCTTTTCAATTCAAAATGCTCCTCATGAAACCCCTTAAATTAATTTCTCTCTGAGTGCAGCCATTTTTAATGCTGTTATAGCGGATTCATCTCCCTTATTTCCATATTTACCACCCGACCTGTCCAATGCCTGTTGTTCATCATTGGTAGTGAGCACTCCAAAAACAACCGGTGTAGAATAATCTATGCTTAAATTCATTATACCATGTGCAACAGCTGCTGCAATATAATGATCATGTGTTGTTTCCCCTTTAATAATACATCCGAGACAAATGATTGCATCAAGTTCCTGCGATTCTAATAATAATTGAGCAGCTTGTGGTAATTCAAAACTGCCGGGAACATAAACCGTAATAATATTTTCAGATTTAGTATTAAACTTTAATAACGAAGCATGACAACCCTGATACAATTTTTCTGTAATAACAGAATTCCATTCAGAAATAACTATTCCAAAACGAAATTTTTCGCCCGAAGGAACTGTTTCTTCCCGTAAATGTGATAAATTCTGATGTTTGGAGCCCATTATTTATTATTCACCAAGTTTGGTTTCGGCATAAGAAATATCGCTGTCGATATTCATTCCTTCTGGTGAAAGAGGATATAGTTGCTTTATTTTTCTATACATTTCCAAAGCTCCTTTCAGATCATTTTCCTCCGACATAAGATCTCCTGCAAATTTATAATAAGAAGGACTTTGTAAGTTATTATTCGCCGATTCACCTGCTTTAATATAAAGGTCAATTGCTTTTTTGTATTCCTTTTTATCGGCATACATATGACCTAATAATTCATATGTTTTACCTGCAATTTCATCAGTGCCCGGTTTGTATGCTTCCAGTTGTTTAATTGCGTTATCAAGGTCATTGTTTTTCATATAACAAACACCTGCATAATAATGTGCAAGGTTTCCGGTTGGAGTGTTGCCATACTGATCAATAATACTTAAAAATCCCATTGTAGAGCCATCACCATTTAATGCGAGGTCGATAGAATCTTTCATAAAATAGTTTTGTGCTCCTGAAATTGTATTCTGTGCATCAGCAACACGCGGTTCCATGTATAACTTTTTATAGCCGAAATATCCTCCAATACCAACAACGATAACAGCAAATACACCAATTATCATATTGCGGTTTTTCAGGAAGAAATCTTCTACATTTAAATAGGTTCCCTGCTCTTTCGCAGGAGTTTCTTCAGTTATTTTTTTAATTTCTGCCATAGCGTATTTTATAAATTAGTCTTTAATAAATGGGTAATCCTGTTCCATATAAATATCTTCATAAACCGCATCATCTTGCGGATAAGGAGATTCTTCTGAAAATTTAACACATTCGTCTATTTCTTTTTCGATGCGTTCATGCATATCATCTATCTCTTTCTGATTTGCATATTTTTTATCTAAAATTTTCTGTAAAGTTGTTTCCAAAGGATCACGCATTTTGTATTCTTCCACTTCCTCCTTCGATCTGTATTTTGCCGGATCGCTCATAGAGTGACCGCGATACCGATATGTTCTTATTTCTAAAAATGTTGGTCCTTCTCCATTTCTTGCTCTTTCCACTGCTTCATAAACAGAGGCATGTACGGTTTCCGGTTGCATACCGTCCACAGGATAAGAAGGCATATCGTAAGCAGCTCCAATTTTATACATGTCGAGCTGATTTGTCGATCTTTCCAACGAAGTTCCCATTGCATATCCGTTATTCTCACAAATAAACACAACGGGTAATTTCCACAACATAGCCATATTAAAGGTTTCATGCACTGAACCCTGACGCACCGCACCATCTCCAAAGTAACAGAGACAAACATTTCCGCTGCCCTTATATTGTTCCGCAAATCCGATTCCTGCACCCATTGGGATCTGAGCGCCAACTATTCCATGCCCGCCAAAAAAATAATTTTGTTTGGAGAAAAAATGCATAGAACCACCTTTTCCTTTGGTGCAACCTGTTACTTTTCCAAATAATTCGGCCATAGCCGCATTACAACTAATTCCCTTTGCAATGGCGAGTCCGTGATCGCGATACGCAGTGATAATTGGATCTTCATGCCTTGTGGCACTAATAGTTCCGGCAGCAATTGCTTCCTGACCAATATACAAATGACAAAACCCTCTGATCTTTTGTTGGCCATACAATTGCCCTGCTTTTTCCTCAAAGCGACGCATTTTGTACATCAGTTCATACCATTCGAGGTAGGTTTCTTTTGTTATTTTTGAGCGATCCATGTATCTTCTTCGAAAATTCGAAGTGCAAAGGTAAGAAAAGCGGGTTACAATTTAAACAAACAGTGTTTTTAACAGGTATTCACATCCTTCAATACAAGAACTACGGCGAGGTTTCCGTAAGTTTTAAGAACAAATTTTGTCTCATCAATGGATTGAACGGCTCAGGAAAGACCAATCTCATTGATGCTATTCATTATTTGTGTATGTGTAAAAGTTATTTTACCCGCTCCGATCTGAACGTGCTGAATAAGGAATCGGAGTTTTTTCGATTGGATGGTAATTTTATGTTAGGGGATGAAAAAACGAGTATTACCTGTAAGTTCACTAAACAAAAAAAGGAGTTTTTTAAAAATGGTGTTATTTACGATAAACTCAGCGATCATATTGGAAGTATTCCGGTTGTTATGGTTGCTCCCGACGATATTGCGATAATTAACGATGGGAGTGAAGAAAGAAGGCGGTTTTTAGATGCAGCAATTGCGCAGGTGAATAACATTTATTTACAAAGATTGATCACCTATAATAAAATATTAATTCAGCGCAATTCCCTCTTAAAAAATTTAGGAAATACCGGCTACCCAGATGAAACATTATTGCATGTTTTAAGTGAACAGCTTGCGGAGCATGGCGATTTTATTTTTGAAGAAAGGAAAAAATATCTGGTTACTTTTTTGCCTGTTTTTGCCGAATTGTATAGTTTGATCACAGAAGGAAAAGAAGAGGGAAAAATTGAATATGTTTCCAATTTATCTCTGGAGGTTCACATTCAGTTATTAAAAGAAAGTTTGCGGGATGATATATATGCCCAGCGCACCACAACAGGAATTCACAAAGATGATATTCGTTTTTTGATCAATGAAAATATGTTGAGGGATATTGGAAGTCAGGGACAAATCAAATCATTTCTAATAGCACTGAAATTGTGTCAGTTTAAGATGATGTATTTGCTTACCGGTAAAAAAGCCATTCTTTTGTTGGATGATGTTTTTGAAAAACTGGATAAACGGCGCTTGGAAGTCGTATTCAAAATTTTATCAACAGAAGAATTCATTCAAATATTTATAACAGACGCAGATGAACACCGAAGTTTCGAATTTTGTCAGGAACACCTGAATGTTTTCGACCATTTTCATGTTGATAATAATTTAATTGAGTAAATTTAACCTGTGAAAAAGGACAACGAAAAGGAAATAGGGAAAGAAATAAAATTATTGTTTAAAAGTTACCATTTAGACGAAAAGATCGCTGAAGTGCGCATTAAAGAACTTTGGGAGACCATAATGGGTAAAAGCATTAAAAACTATACCACCGGTATCCGGTTGTATAAAGGAGTGCTGACCGTTTTTATTGAGTCGGCTCCTTTAAAACAAGATCTCAAATTTTCAAAAGATAATATTATTCATCGCATAAATGAGGAGTTAGGGGAGAAAATGGTGAGGGATTTGGTGATAAAATGAGCATTTCCATTGTACCTATAGCTTCTTTGATGCTGTCAACAAGCACTTCCCAATAAAATTGTGCATCACATGTTAACTCTTACTTTAATATTACAATTTAAACGGGTTAATCACCCTTTTTTTTCGTAAATTAGCGTTTAATTAAGAACACGGAAATAATTATGGAGCATCTCATCGTAGAAAAATTATCCCAGGACTATACACAATACACCCCCGAACACTTTAAAGTTTGGGAGATACTTTTTGACCGTCAGATGGCTTTGTTGAAAGACCGCGCTGCACAGGTTTTTATGGATGGAATTGAAACTATTCACTTTACTGCAGATAGTATTCCGAAATTTGATGAATTTAACATTCGATTGGATACCCTTACAGGGTGGAACGCGGTAGTGGTTCCAGGACTTATCGGCAACAAAGAATTCTTTGAATTGTTAAAAAACAGAAAATTTCCCGCCAGCACCTGGTTGAGAACAATGGAACAATTGGATTACTTAGAAGAGCCGGATATGTTTCACGATGTTTTTGCACATCTGCCGCTTTTAACAAATAAAACCTATTGCGCTTATTTATATGGTTTAAGCAAGATTGCACTCAGTTATATCGACAATCCCGTTGGAGTGGAGCTCATTTCCAGAATTTACTGGTACACCGTTGAATTCGGTTTGATACGCGACAACGGATTATTGCGCATTTATGGCTCCGGAATTTTATCTTCTCAGGGCGAAAGTATTTATTGTTTGAAATCGGGAATTCCCTCCAAGCGATTGGACTATAATCCCGATAAAATTTTAGATACTCCTTATATCAAAGATAAATTTCAGGCTACCTATTTTGTGATAGATTCCTGTCTCGATCTTTTTGAAAGTCTGCCGGATATTGAACAGGGAATTATCAAGAGAATTGAACATCCAGAACTCTTTGTTCCCTAACCCTCAGAATTTTATTTGCACTGAAACAATAATTTGGCACAACATTTCGTATTTGTGTTAGATATGCATAAAAAACATATTGCAGGATGTTTATAATACTGTACATCATGCAATTACCTAACTAATAAGTTATCAATTATAGCCAATAATTCTACGCTTTAAGCTGTTTATTTGTATTCCTAATTTAGGCTAGCTAATTCAATATTGTAAATTTATTTAAATAGATATTAACTATGGTTTTATCATTCATTCTTCAAATACAGGATACTGCTGTATCCACCCTCACCTCAACTCCTGTAGAAACACATGAAAAATTAAGAATATTTGAACTGCTTGCAAAGGGTGGTCCGGTAATGATTCCAATTGCGATATTGTTGGTGATTACTATCTATGTTTGGATATATAAATTCATTATGATAAACGCCCAATCAAAAATCGACAACAGATTAATTCCTCAAATTAAGGATCAACTTGTTTTGGGAAATTTAAAATCTGCTAAGAGTTATGTGGCGAATGTGAACACCTCCATTGCAAGAGTTGTTGATACCGGATTAGACATGGTTGGGAGTCCGATGAATGAAGTGGAATCAGGTTTGGAGACGGCTTCCAATATCGAAATACTGGAAATGGAAAAACATATGGGTGTGTTGAGAATTGTTGCCGGTATTGCTCCCATGCTTGGATTTATCGGGACCATTGCAGGTGTGATATTGATATTTTATGATATCTCTACCTCTAATGATGTCAGTATCACCGCGATCTCTGCCGGTCTTTATCAAAAAATGATAACGAGCGGTTTCGGTTTGTTGACCGGAATTATCGCTTATGGTGCATTTAATTTACTTACCATGAAAATTGAACGTTTTGCGTTAAGATTGCAGCGTGCGGCTTTCGATTTTATTCGTATCATTAATACTAAAGAATAATGAAAATAGGAAGAAAAAAACATTACGATCTCGAAGTGTTTTCATCAACGATGAACGATATCATGTTCTTCCTGATGTTATTCTTTTTGATCATTTCCACTTTGGCAAATCCAAATGTGATAAAAGTATTATTACCGCAAAGCGGAACTACCGATACTTATAGCAAACAAGATGTAACGCTTACTGTAAACGCTGCAAAAGAATATTTTATCGACGATCGGCAGGTAAGTTTCGATATGCTCGAAATGGAACTCAATAATGCAACGGCAAGTTCAGCAGAAAAAGTAGTTGTTTTAAGAGCCGACGCAACTCTCACCATTCAGGATCTTGTTGACGTTCTTCAAATTGGAGCAAAAAATCACGTGCGCATCGTGATGGCTACGGATAAGAGTAATTTTTAGAGGGAAAGGGGCAGAGGGAGAAGGGACACGGGACAAGAGACAATTGACATGAGATATTGAATTAGAAAGCGATGGCATTATTGCTTATTTGAAATTGAGATATAAAGCGTAAAATTGAAAGGAATCAAGAAAGGGTTTTGTAAAGTTTTAAAAGAAATATTCCTCCTCTTTCTTCTCTAATTTCCACTTAAAAATAGGTCGCAAATTTGGCGGAAAAGCTCCTAACTTTGTGTGATGTTATTCAACACAATTCCACTCGCTGAACGTCTCCGCCCTAAACATCTCGACGAATTTATCGGACAACAGCATTTAGTGGGGGAGGGTCAAGTTTTGCGCAGGATGATACAAAGTGGAAAACTGGTTTCCATGATATTTTGGGGACCTCCCGGAGTTGGAAAAACTACCCTTGCCAATATTATTGCAAGATCTGCAGACCTGCCATTTTTTTCTTTGAGTGCTGTTTCTTCGGGTGTTAAAGATGTGCGTGAAGTGATTGAAAAAGGAGAACGGGGCGGGAAAATTGTTTTATTTATTGATGAGATACACCGGTTTAATAAAGCGCAACAGGATTCGCTTTTGGGCGCTGTTGAAAAGGGCACAATTTTATTAATAGGTGCTACAACAGAAAATCCCTCCTTTGAAGTAATTTCTGCTTTGTTGTCGAGAAGTCAGGTATTTGTACTAAAGGAATTTACAAAAGAAGACTTACAGCAATTAATCCAACGCGCAATTACCGAAGATGAAATTTTATCTAAAAGAAAAATAATAATTGAGGAAGAAGAAGCACTACTACAATTAAGTGGTGGTGACGCCAGAAAATTATTAAATCTTTTAGAATTAATAGAAGAATCAATTACAGAAGAAACATTAATTATCACTAACGATCTGGTAAAACAAATTGCACAGAAAAAACTTGTTTTATACGATAAAAACGGAGAACAACATTACGACATTATTTCTGCATTTATAAAAAGTATGCGCGGAAGTGATCCGAATGCTGCAGTGTATTATATGGTGCGGATGATTGAAGGCGGAGAGGACCCAAAATTTATTGCACGGCGTATGTTGGTGCTCGCGAGTGAAGATATTGGCAATGCAAATCCCAATGCTCTATTATTAGCTACGAGTTGTTTTCAGGCTGTAACTATGCTTGGATATCCCGAATGCAGATTAACACTTGCGCAAACTGTAATTTATCTTGCTACTTCACCAAAAAGTAATGCTTCTTATATCGCCCTGCAAAATGCAACAAATATTGTAAGAGAAAAGGGCGACTTGCAAATTCCATTGCCTATCAGAAATGCTCCCACTAAATTAATGAAGGAATTAAATTACGGCAAAGAATATAAATACGCCCACGACTACGAAAATAATTTCACGGAAATGGAATTTCTCCCCGACGAAATTAAAGGAACAAAAATTTTCGAACCCGGAAACAATACAAAGGAGAATGAGATAAGAAGGTTTTTGAAGGAGCGCTGGAAAGGGAAATATAACTATTGATGCTGCCGCTCCGATTTCGGGTTATGAATCTAAAAATTAAGATTTCAACTTTTTTAACCCAAAATACGGATGAAAAGTAAGCCACGAAAAAAAACACATTTTATAATACATAAAACCCATACCTATGGCTGTTCATTCGTGC
>CAZXBG010000119.1:0-4255 GCA_964638865.1 uncultured Chitinophagales bacterium
AAACCCCGGGTAGGGGTGGCATTATTATAGAAAATACAAATCAGACATTACCGTAACCCCGGATGGGGTGGCATTATAACAAATTATATAAACACGGTGATTATTAATTATTGAAAAATGATCTGGAAATGATATTCTCAAAATCAGAAATTTTTTTGCAGTAAAGAATTTTTAATATTTTTACCTACATGTTTAAACCCTTAAATTATGGAAAAGAAATCTACAGCGATCCGGGTGCCGGATGATACCATCATCAATAAAATTCACCTTGTAAGAGGTTGCAAAATAATGCTCGATAGTGATATTGCTGAATTATATGGGGTGGAAACGAAACGTTTGAAGGAACAGGTAAAACGCAATCTTCAAAGATTTCCTTCCCACTTCATGTTCGAACTCACACAGGAAGAACACAATTCTCTAAGGTCGCAAAATGCGACCTTAGAGCGTGGAGCACATTCGAAGTATTTACCATATGCATTTACAGAACATGGTATATTGATGCTGTCAAATATTCTGAAAAGCGAAAGTGCCATGCTTATGAGCATCAAAATAATTGATGTATTTGTAAAACTTCGCGAAACACTTCTCGCACATAAAGAAATTTTACTGCAACTCGAAAAATTGGAAAAACAAACAACAAACAATGGTGCAGATATCACCATGATATTTAAAGTGCTCAAACAATTAATTGCACCGGCAAAAAAGAAAAGAGAAATGATAGGATTTAAAACACCTTCCACAAGAAATGAGTTATGAGTAATGATTTTGACAGCCGGAAGTAAGAACTCTGAATTAAACGAAATATATCGGATTCACGTCTCACGCTTCACAATTCACGCCTCAAATAAACTCCACATCCATTCCCATCTTATAGCGCATTAAATATTCCACTCCGGCATTTACGTTTAAATTTTCAAAAATTCCGGAGGCAAGGGTTTTAATAATGGGGCAATTAACATTATAATAATTTGCAAGACCGTTTGCGATACGAATGGTATTGATGCCTTCTGCAACTTCTTCCATGGAATTAATAATATCATGTATTTTTTCTCCTTTCGCCAATCGAAATCCAACGGTATAATTTCGGCTGCTGGGGGAGGAGCAGGTTGCAATGATATCGCCAATACCTGCTAATCCTAAAAATGATTTTACATCTGCCCCTAAGGCTTCACTTAATTTAATGATCTCCGCCCATCCTTTCGTAATTAATAAAGCACGCGCATTTTCCCCCATATTTAATCCTGTAATAATTCCACTGCCAATTGCGAGAATATTTTTTAATACACCTGCTAATTCCACTCCAACAATATCGTAACTTCCATACACCTGAAACCGAGGACCTTTTAATGCATTTTGTCCCTCGTGTATCACCTCATCAAAACGGCTCGCAATAACAGTTGCAGCAGGAAGCCCTTGTGCTATTTCCTTTGCAAGATTTGGTCCCGCCATACAACCAACACGCACCACTACCGATTCACTGCGTATTAATTCGCTCATGGTCAACACATTTTTACCGGCGATACGCGATTTTTCTTTTAGTTTTTCCAATCCTTTTTTCTTCACAGCCAATCCTTTTGTTCCGTGAATTAAAATATGATCAGGTCGTAAAAATGGCGACATGGTTCTAATCATATCTTTAAATCCATCACTGGATACGATCGGAAAAATTAAATAACATTCTTTTGCAACTAATGCAATATCATTAGTAACTGATATATTTTTATGCAATATTTGATTTGAAGATCTATTATTAGCAATAATCTCCGCTACATTTTCAGGACGGCGGGAATATAAATACACATGGTTATTTTCTGCCAACAAATTAGCAACTGCGGTACCGAAACTTCCCGCACCAACTACGCCAACAGATTCTTTTTTAGACATGGTCTTCCAATCCGTAACCTTCCAGCCGGTTATGATAAAATAATAATAATTTCATATCCTGACATTTAATGGTCCCCGATTTTGTAATTAATAAAGGACGTTTATTGTGATATACCCCTAATTTTTTTGTAGCATACTTAATCATTTCATCCACATCTTCCGCAAGCACAATAGGATCCAATCTTATTTCTCCTTTATGCTCCATTTTGGAAAGTTCTTTCACGAGTTTCTTTACAGCAGTTCGCAATTCCTCCATGGTTAATTCGCGAAACTCTTCTGCCATGCGCAATACCGAGTATAAATCACTGTTGTGATGTTTTTTCTGAAAGGTTTTAAATGCAGCGTAAGCAACAACATTTTCGGGCAGTGCAACATTATTTTTTCTAAATGCTTTGAGAATTCCTTCACTCAGCATTTTGGTATACACGGCGTCGCGTTGTGTATCATATTTTAAAACCCCTTTTGATTTAAAATAATCGCGAACATCAATTTCGTTGCCATTATTATCCAGACTTTTTCCGTTATCATCTACAGGATTTCCGAAAATATCCATACATCTCCCAAATGAAATTGTAAAATCAGCATCAGCACTAAAAAAGCGATACATGAACTTAATTATTTTATAAGAGGAGGATGACTTATCACTCGGAACAAAATATCTTTCCTTGCCAACATTTTTTAAATAATCATCTATTAATTCAGGAGCTTCCAAAACAAAACCGTAATTCAGATTAACCGGAACAACATATATCTTTTTATAATCCACACCTTTAGAATCAATTATTAGTCTGCGTTGCGCTTCCAGTGCAGTTCCTAGCAATCCCAGTTTTAATTGTGACTCTATCATATTACTCCGCGAACGTGTTCCGCCCGGAAAAAATAAACTATGTCCGCCACGCATGATCACCTCTGTGGAATAAACTTTTAATGCTTCGAGATAAATTGCATTTTTCTTTCTTCTATCCACGCGATATGCACCCAAACGATTCATAAAAAATGCGAGAAACCGCACAGAAAATAAATTCATTCCCGCACCATAAAAAAATGCCGGTAAACCAATAGCAGAAATACCCCAACCCACTGTTATGGAATCAATATTACTTGTATGCGTAGGAACCATTACAATAATTCCATCCTTGGCTAAATTGCGTAACTGTTCAATTTCGCCTACTAGGTGAATGCTATTTAACAGATCTTTTTTGTTGTTAAATAATCTTCTGAATGCGCGACTATGCGATGCATTTAACAAACGATTAAATGCAAAAGGAACAAATCGCTCCGAAAAATTATAGGTGCGTTTGCTGAAATTTCCTATAATTTCTGAAACATATCTTTTTAAAATACTTTTCAGAATAACTTTTTCTTCTTCAATTTTATTATCAGCGTGACTTTCGAGTTTTATTAATTTATTTTTCACCGACGACCAGAATTCCTTATCATCTGACGGATCTGTTTTCCAGGGTCTTTCTACGCGTATTTTCTCGAGGTAAACTGCTTTGGCGAGTTCGTTTTGCAGTGCTTTTTCGGAGGGATCTTTTTTTAATATTGCCTGCAAGGTTTCCTCCACCACGTGATCGACAAGCCAGGTTCGTTCGTTGCTTAATTTTGCGATTGGCCAATCGTCAATATTAGGCAATATCCTATTGTAGGGGTGAGTAGCGCGTTTTTGCGTTTCTTTTTGGTCAGCCATGCGATGCAAATATAAAGTGTTTGCCTTGTTTATAACCAAAAGCGTGTGTTTTTGAACGTTTCCGTGTATTTTTGCATTAATATTCATCGTATGCATGATTTTTGTATACAATAAATAAAACCTGGGGTTGACAGGAATTGACAGCATTGTTCATTGACAAGTAAGCATGCAGAGCATTGTAATTTGGCTCTTTAATCTCAAGTTACGAAACAATTTTACACGGCGAGTCTAACTACGCCATGGCAGCTTAATTCCAAGAATTAAGTAGCCTTCGTTCTCAGAATCGATTGTCTGATACGGTTCTGAAGAACGTCACAACATCAGAATAGGAATGTGATTTTCCGATACATTCTGAGATAAAGGAAATAAGGATATTCTCAGGTCCGATCGTTCACCCTGAATATCCCGAAAACCAAGAAAGGTCTAAGCATGTAGAAAGTTTGTAAATGCTTTGGCTGGACGAGGGTTCAAATCCCTCCAACTCCACAAAAAAAATCCAAAGCCATTCCACGAAGTGGAATAAATTTTAAAGCCAAATTTTTCCTCTGCAAGCCTCTTGCAAGGGAAAAATTTGGCTTTAAAATTTGAGCGCAGCGAAGGCTTTGGATTTTTTTTGTAAGGTCCTCCCATCTTAGGGATCAATTTTTATTAATCCCTCATCATTATCCTCCGAAGTGGTTG
>CAZXBG010000119.1:4355-12998 GCA_964638865.1 uncultured Chitinophagales bacterium
TCCGAAGTGGTTGATGAGAAACACCAACCACGGCATAACTTAATTATATATAATTTTGCCTTATGACAGATTTTTTATCCAAAGAATATTGGGAAGAACGATATGCAACCGGCGATACAGCGTGGGATATGGAGATGGTTTCTCCTCCATTGAAAACTTATTTTGATCAACTAAACAATAAGGATCTCCGTATATTAATACCCGGTGCGGGAAATTCGTATGAGGCAGAATATTTTGCACATAATGGATTTACAAATATTACCGTGATAGATATTGCAGCAGAGCCTATTGAAAGGTTAACAAATATTTTGGGTGATCTGTTTGGAAAAACAATTAATGTAATTCAGGGCGACTTTTTTGCGCATCAGGGACAATATGATCTGATTATAGAACAAACTTTTTTTTGTGCACTGGATCCATCCATGCGCAAAATGTACGTAAACAAAATGTCGGAATTATTAGCCCCAAATGGCAAAGTTGCAGGCGTAATGTTCAGAACCGAATTTGAAAATCCCGGACCCCCATTTGGTGGAACACCGGAGGAGTATCAAAAATTGTTTGAAAAATTATTCGAAATAAAAACATTAGAAAATTGTTATAACTCGCATCCCAAAAGAGAAAATAACGAAGTGTTTGTACAATTTATAAAACGCGATTAATTATTTCCGGATTTATTTCTCATTAAAATTAGCGTTAATAAAGGTCAGACTTTTTGCATAAGCATCTGCAGCAAATTCGGCATTGTGTTTTGGATTGCTCGGATTTGCAAATGCATGATCTGCTGTATATTCTTCTACTTTAAGGTTTTTGTTTAGAAGGAGCATATCTGCTTTAAACTGATCAACAACAGTTACAGTGATCCATTTATCTTTATTTGGCCACACCATTAAAACATTTGCTTCCAGTTGTTTAAGTTTAACAGTATCTGTTTCCGGAAATCCATAATATATAACACAGGCAACTGCCTTTTCTTTTGCAAGAATACTGGTTTGCAAAGCGTAACCACCTCCCAAACACCATCCAATAGTGGCTATCTGCGCATTATCACCACAATTTTGAATAACAGCCTGCATAATGGATTCCGCTCTTTTCGGGTCTAAATTTTTCATATAACTTCCGGCACTGTCTTTTGTTTCTGCAACCCTTCCGTCATACAGATCAATTGCTATAACAGTTACTTTTTCGTCGAGGTCTCCATAAAGTTTTTCCGACATGTCTTTAATATATCCATTTAATCCCCACCATTCATGCACCACAATTAAATATTTATTACTTTTCTTCTTAGATTTAAATTCAAATATATTTGCCTCCTTTCCATCACCACATTTTATTTTTTTTAATTTTCCTTTTTCGCTGATGAAATTAAATGGCAGAGGATCAATATGCATATTCACAAATGCAATATCCCCACTAAACGCAGCAAAATTATCAGGCGCTGCACAACAAGAACCGGTTTGTGCAAATACAACGTTTATCCATAAATAACTGATTGCCAACACGATCATTTTTTTCATAATATTTGATTTAAATTTCAACTTTAAAATTAATATTTTTTCTTCCCGGTCTCTTCCCGCTCTTTCCGCCTTTCCGGCACCAGATTGTTCAACTTAAGCTAAATTGCGAGAGTCGGAAGTTAACCTTCAACTCTTATCAAAATCTCTTCTCACATATTTGTCAAGAGTCATTGGTCAGGAGTAAATGCATCTTCCTTAGTAGATCTACTCATCACTCATCACTCATTACTCATTACTCATTACTCATTTCTCATTGCCTAAATGTTACTGAAATTACCACGCAGAGCATTCTCCCCACTGCCACTGCCCACTTACTCGCCCACTGACTACTACCACTACCACTACCACTCCTCACCCCCTCTCAAGAAACCTCCAATATCAACCCCTTCAAATAATTCGTCTCCTCCACTCCCCAAACAATCGGATGATCTTTCGATTGGGTCAAAAATTGAACCTCTCTGATAGTTTTTTTAGCATCTTTTGCTGCCGAAGAAACCACATCATAAAATAAATTTACATCCATAAAATGCGAACAACTGAAGGTAACTAAAAATCCTCCCGGCTTCACCATTTTCATTCCGCGTAAATTAATTTCTTTATAACCTTTAATTGCATTTTCAATTCCCTTTCTGTTTTTTGTAAATGCAGGCGGATCCAATATTACCACATCAAATAAACGATTTTCTTTAGCCCAAAGCGGCAAAACATCAAAAGCATTCTCACAAATACATTCAATATTGTTAAAATTATTAAGAACAGCATTTCTTTTTGTTTGTTCAATAGCATCTGCCGAAATATCCAGTGCCGTAATGTTTTTGGCACCAAAATGTGCTGCAAATATTGCGAAGGAACCCGTATACGTAAAACAGTCTAAAATAGTTGCATTTTTAACGATATTTTCAATAGCAAGTCTGTTCTCTTTTTGATCGAGAAAGAAGCCTGTTTTCTGTCCGTTTGCTATATCTACATGTGTTTTAACTCCATTCTCTTCAATCACAATATTTGTATCAAATGCCGGAGATAAAAATCCTTTAATTTCTTCCAATCCTTCCAGCTTTCTTACCGGAACATCATTTCTTTCGTAAACTCCTTTGGCATTAAAATCGGTAAGTAATATCTCCACAATATCCGATTTCCATTTATCCATTCCTGCACTCAGGGTTTGTATTACGTAAATATCGTTGAATTTATCTATCACCAAAGCCGGTAAAAAATCGCCTTCTCCAAAACACAATCTGTAATTATCGGTAAAATTTAATTTTTCTCTGTATGTTCGGCAATCCAATAATTTTCTTCTAAAAAAATCTTTATTAATGGTGTCCGATTTGTTTCTTGTAAGTATGCGCACGGTAATTTGCGACAATTCATTAATATATCCTTTTCCGATAAATTCGTTCCTAAAGTTGAACACTTCCACAATATCACCTGTTTTAGGTTCTCCAACTATGGTGTCAATTTCGTTGCCATAAACCCATGGATGACCATCTTCCACGCGTCTGCCTTTGCCTCTTTGTAATATTACCTGCACAATTATTTAATTTTGGGGGAAATTTACACATAATAATTGAAGTCAATTCTCCGCAATATCGAAAATTGGTTACTGTATGGAAACATTTTGATAGCAATATGCGCAATGTGTTTTACTTTGCAGGCTTATTATTTGTTGCAAATAGAACCCGTTTTCGATGTTCTTATTATATTAAGTGGAGTTGCAACATTATTTACCTATTTATTGATAAGATTAGCAGCAATAACCCGTATTAAAAATTATAAACCTGAACCAAGATGGGATTTTTTTCTTCGTAATATGTTCTGGATGCGTTTACTTACCATACTTTCTGCTATTACAACTATAATTCTCTATTTTTTATTACCACAAAGAGTGCAGATAATTTTATTGATACCGGGGTTAATTTCATTATTATATGGCATTTCCATTAAAATCAGTGGTAAGAATATAAAACTACGTGACCTTGGGTTTGTAAAAATCTTTCTGATCGCAGCTGTGTGGGCATTTGCAGGATCTTATATGCCTGCTGTATACGCGGGAGATAATATTACCTCCACTTCCATTTTGATATTATTTACGGCTAACTTCTTCTATATTTTTGCCATTGCACTTCCCTTCGATATTAAGGATCTTACGGTTGATGGGATGAATAATGTTAAAACAATTCCGGCAAAATTTGGAGTAAAAACAACATTTTATCTTTGCTATTTTCTACTACTATTAAGCGGAATTTTTCATTGGTATTTGCAAGAAGAAATCCTGAAAACAGAAAATGGAAATACATTCGCAATCGGCATATCACTTATTGCGACAGGGTATGCTATTTATATAACCCAAAAAAGAAATAATGATATTTTGTATTTCGCCTTATTGGATGGAATGATAATAATACAATTTTTATTGATATTGCTTTTTAGTATCTAATTGCAATTGCAATCACTTCCTTCAATTTGAAGATCACGCACAATGTTTCCATCTTCCCCACTGTCAATTTTAAATTGAAGTTTTTTCCCTTCTGAAGTTTTTCCTTCTATGGTGTAACTTGTGTAATGACAATTTCCGGGTTCGCATTTACCGTAATTTACATTTTTAATATCGAGTAATTGGAGGATATCAGATTTATTTAATTCAACGCAGGACATTAAACATTCCGTTTTTTTATCAAATTGGACCCCCAGTATTTGCAAATCGGTCAACAATTTTGCATCAAGGGTTTTAACGTCGGCAGAAGGCTCATTTTCAGCCGGTTTATTTTCGATAAATGAAGCACATACAATAAGAGTGGTTGTAATAAGCACTACTATTCCTTGTTTCTTATAAATTGTATTCATAATAGTTTATTTAAAATTAGAATTTTTTAATTACCGTTTTTTTAATTTCGCGATGACTTTTATTTATTTTCAGTGCAAAAACACGCTGAATAAAAAAAGTCGTTGAAAATGAATTTAAGTCTCCAAATAGCTTTGTGTGGCTTTCTATTCGGAGTAAACTCAACTAAAACAATGGTTCATTTGCTGTTACACCATTACATAAGTTGGTGTAAAATTACGACTTTTGCACAAAATTCAAGTATGCATAATATCAGGAACAACTGGACAAGGGAAGAAATAGGGGAGGTTTACAATTTGCCGGTATTGGAGTTGATTTACAATGCAAGTGCTGTGCACCGTGAGTTTCACAGCACCGGGGAAGTACAGGTTTGCACTTTATTATCGGTAAAAACAGGAGGATGTCCGGAGGATTGCGCTTATTGTCCTCAGGCTGCCAGATATTCTACGGATGTGGAGGCGCATAAATTATTGGAATACGAGGAAGTGATCACAAAGGCACTTATTGCCAAAGAAAATGGCTCCACACGGTTTTGTATGGGTGCTGCATGGCGAAATGTTAAGGACAATAAAGAATTCGACAAGGTATTGCAGATGGTGAAAGGTGTTGCAGAACTGGAATTGGAAGTATGTTGCACACTCGGGATGTTGAGCGAAACGCAGGCACATAAATTAAAAGAGGCAGGTTTATATGCTTATAATCACAACCTCGACAGCGGCGAGGGGTTTTATGAACAAATAATTACAACTCGAAAGTACGACGACCGTTTAGATACCATCAACAATGTGCAAAAAGCTAATATTTCAGTTTGCAGTGGCGGTATAATTGGGTTGGGAGAAACGAATAATGACAGAATTGATATGTTGTTTACCCTCAGCAATTTAAAAACACATCCCGAATCGGTTCCGGTAAATGCCTTGGTAGCGGTAAAAGGAACTCCTTTAGAAAATATGAAAAGGGTGAGTGTTTGGGAAATGGTGCGCATGATTGCAACCGCGAGAATTTTAATGCCAAAAGCAATGGTTCGCTTAAGTGCAGGAAGAAATGAAATGTCGATAGAAGAACAGGCACTTTGTTTTATGGCGGGTGCGAATTCTATTTTTGCCGGAGAGAAATTATTAACTACTCCAAATCCTGAATTTAATGAGGATAAAAAAATGTTTGAGTTACTGGGATTAAAACCACGAGAGGCATATAAAGGTCTTGAAGTAAATGCCTTATGAGCTTATACGATCGCTTAAATTCGGAGTTAGAAGAACGGGTAAAAAATAATGCACTTCGATCTCTTCAAATAATTTCTGATAAGGTTGATTTTAGTTCGAACGATTATTTGGGTTTTGCTCAGGATGCAGATCTGCATAAGGTCATAATTGCCGAAATATCCAAATTGCGTAAATTCGGTTCTACCGGTTCGCGTTTACTTACCGGAAATCATTCTCTTACCGAACAATTGGAAAAAGAGGTTGCAATATTTCACGATGCCGATTCTGCACTTTTTTTTAATTCGGGATATGAGGCAAATGCAGGATTAATTTCAACAATTACAAAAAGAAATGACACCCTGATTTTTGATGAATTATGCCATGCATCGTTAAGGGAGGGTATTAGGTTGTCAAACGCTAATTCCTGGTCTTTTAAACATAATGATTTGGTAGATCTGGAATTAAAATTACAAAAGGCAGAAGGAGAAAAATTTATTGTAGTAGAATCCGTTTATTCTATGGATGGCGATCTAAGTCCGCTCAAAGAAATAGTATTTTTCGCAGAAAGATATAATGCAAATATAATTTTAGATGAAGCACATGCAACGGGAGTTATTGGGAAGCAAGGAGAAGGATTGGCACAAAATTTAAGTCTTCACAAAAAAATATTTGCGCGCGTGCATACTTGCGGAAAAGCAATTGGAAATAATGGTGCATTTGTTTTGGGAAATTCAACCTTGAAGAATTATATCATCAATTTTTGCAGACCCTTTATTTATACAACCGGTCCCAATTTAATACAGGTAATTGCAGTGCGAGAGGCTTACCGCAAGTTAACGAATGCAACGGAATTAGTAGCGCAATTGCAGGATAATTGTTCCTATTTTAAAAAACAAATTTCCAGACATAAACAAATTCATTTATTGCCGTCAGACTCTGCAATTTTTAGTGTTTTAATTCCGGGGAACGCAGCCGTAAAACTTGCATCCATTTATTTAAGCAATGCAGGCCAGGATGTAAGACCTATCTTATCGCCAACTGTGAAGGAAGGAGCTGAAAGATTGAGAATTTGTTTGCACAGTTACAATACAAAATTGGAAATTGACCGATTGATAAAATTACTGGATCAGTTTACAACATTTACAGAATCAGAATCTGAACTTTCGGATTAATAAATAAATAATTTTAGGATTTAAATAAATATCCATTAAACAAGAACTCGACATACAAGTTGCACCTGAAATTGCTTCGGATGATATCCTATTGCGAAAGGTGATAGCGGAAAAACTAAAGATAAAAGATAATTTTCAATTCGAGATTATTAAACGTTCTATTGATGCGAGGTCAAAAAGTCCTAAATATCAATTAAAAATCAGTATTTATATTGACGAGGAGATCAAAGTTTCGGAATTTAATATTCCGAAATTCCCAAATGTAAAAAATAAGAAACATGTTGTTATTGTTGGTTCGGGTCCTGCGGGATTGTTCGCAGCGATCACACTAATTGAAAGAGGCATCAAACCCGTAATTTTTGAAAGGGGAAAAGATGTTCGTGATCGGCGGCGGGATCTTGCTGCAATTAATAAAAATGGAATTGTAAATCCGGAAAGCAATTATTGTTTTGGAGAAGGTGGGGCTGGAACCTATAGCGATGGAAAATTATACACCCGGAGCGATAAACGGGGCAATATTAAAAGTATTCTGGAAACCTTTGTGCGATTTGGTGCCGATAAAAATATTCTTGTTGATGCGCATCCGCATATAGGAACGAATAAATTACCCGATATTATTCAGAAAATGCGGGAAGTAATTTTGGATGCAGGTGGCGAAATTCATTTTAATGCAAAGGTAACGGATATTGAAATTCAGTTTAATAAGGTAAGATCATTACAAATAAATAATTCCGATAATTATGTGGCAGAGCAGCTGATTTTAGCTACCGGACATTCTGCAAGAGATATTTTTGAATTATTACATCGTAAAAACATTTTAATAGAAGCTAAACCATTTGCCTTGGGAGTACGTATTGAACATCCTCAGCAAATTATTGATCAAATGCAATATCATTGCGATAATAGAGGTGAATATTTACCACCTGCATCCTATAGCATTGTAAAAAATTTTAATGGGAGAGGAGTATATTCATTTTGTATGTGCCCCGGTGGAATTATTGCTCCCTGTGCAACTAACAATGGAGAAGTGGTAACAAACGGATGGAGTCCGAGTAAAAGAAATAATCCTTTTGCAAATTCGGGATTTGTGGTGAGTATTGAATTAAATGACCTTAAAGATTTTCAACATTATGGTGCCTTGGCAGGAATGTATTTTCAAAAACAAATAGAAGAAAATTGTTTTATAGCAGGAGGAATGAATCAGGGTGCGCCGGCACAAAGAATGATAGACTTTGTAAATAATAAAATATCGTCCTCATTACCCGATTGTTCTTACCAACCCGGCATTATTTCCACTTCCCTGGACACAGTTTTGCCGCAATTTATTATATCAGCACTGCGCAACGCATTTTTACAAACGAAAGATCTCCGGTCAGGATATTTTACCAACGAAGCAGTTTTAGTAGCTCCCGAATCACGCACATCATCTCCAATAAAAATTCCGCGTGATGAAAATACGTTGCAACATGTTCAAATAAAAGGATTATTTCCATGCGGTGAAGGAGCAGGTTATGCCGGAGGAATAATCAGCGCTGCAATAGACGGAATAAGGGTGGCAGAAAGTATAGTGTAAATAATTTTTCTAAAAAATTATATTTCATCGCAAAAAAATATTGAAGAAAAAAAATGAAAATATTGGAATCATTATGATACACCTTTGTGCTCTTTGTGTCTCTGTGGAAAAAAAAATGATTCCCACGAAGTCACAAAGGGCACAAAGAAAAAACTAGAAAATTAAATTTCGGAATTAATATTGTGCGCATTTCGTTTTCGTTGCATAAATAAAAATAGCCCAACCCAGCCGCTGATCAAATTATAGAAAATACAATCTTTATAAATTAGTGCAAAGGAGCCTGAATTAATTAATGACAGGAATAATTGTATGACCTTCAAACGTATTACCAGCAAAAATTTCA
>CAZXBG010000120.1:0-12622 GCA_964638865.1 uncultured Chitinophagales bacterium
ATAAAATGTATGTCATAATATATAAAAACCTCCCTTTGGCTGTTCATTCGTGCATCTGGTGACGGCAGTCAGGTTCGTGGCAACCTTTTTTAGTCCACAATACGGATGAATAAATTAGCCACGAACCCGCCTGCCAAAGTTGTCGGGCAGGTGCACGAATAAAAAATAAGTAAATCCAGGTTTTTGAAACCTGTGAGGTCGAGGGCGGAACTGAATGATTATTAATTTTTCTTAAAAATTCACAACAGTAATTCCGTCACCACCCATTTCGCGTGTTGCAAATTCGAAGTTTTTAACTCCTTTATGTTTTTTTAAAGTTTGTTGCACGAGTTCTCGAATTACGCCGGTTCCTTTGCCGTGTAATATTCTTAATTGAAATACACTGCGCATTAATGCTTTATCTAAATAATTTTCCAACTCCACCATTGCCTCTTCTTTCGATTTTCCGCGAAGGTCGAGTTCGGGTGAAAATTCGCTTTCATCAATATCGATGCGGATAATTTGTTTTCGTTCGGCCGGTGCATCTGTGGAAGCAATCCCAATTAATTCGTCGAGGTTTACCAACGTTTTCATATTGCGAAATACAACCGTTGCGCGATTCTTCTGTATTGATTCCAAAACGCCTACCTCCGATCCGCTGATTAATTTTACAAGTCCCCCAACCTTAATTTCCCCTTTTTGGTAGTTGGGAATTGTTCGTTCATTTGTTATCTTTCTTTTATTGAAAGTCTGCTTTTTTTGCGCACCGATGAACTGCCGCAATTTTTCTTTGATCTGTTCCTTATCTGATTCTGTATTATTATTTACAGTAATAGTTTTTAACTCCACAAGTAAACTCCGGAATTCCAGTTCCATTTTACGCACAGCATCATCTTCCTTTTCTAATTTTTTAAGATTATATCGTTCCTGTTTTTCTTTTGCTTTTTCAAAGGCCAGTTCAACTTCTTTTTCGCGTTTTTTAAGGTCTTCTTCTTTTTTACTTACTTCCTTGTCGCGCAATTTAATATGCTCTTTTTCAATACGCACATTTTTTAACAATTCTTCAAATCGGATATGTTCTATGCTGATTAATTTTTTAGCTTCCTCAATAAGCTGTTGCGGCAAGTCCGATTTTTTTGCCAATTCAAAAGCAAAACTGCTTCCCGGTTTTCCGGTCTCTAATTTATATAAAGGTTTTAATGCAGTTTCATCATATAACATACTGCCGTTAAATACGCCGATATTATTTGCCGCAAACGCTTTTAAGTTTGCATAGTGTGTTGTTACTACCGCAAATATTTTTTTATTGTTCAGCAATTTAAGTGAAGCCTCGGCAATTGCGCCTCCCATAACTGGGTCGGTACCGGTGCCAAATTCGTCTATCAATATCAGCGTATCTTTATTGCTGTGCGTTAAAAAATATTTTATCTTGATTAATCTGGAAGAATAAGTAGATAATTCATCCTCCAGCGATTGTGTATCGCCAATATCACAAAATATATTCTCAAAGATACCCAAACGCGAATTTTCAGCAGCCGGAATTAATAAGCCGCACTGTGTCATGTAAACCAATAAACCAATCGTTTTCATCGCCACCGATTTTCCACCTGCATTCGGGCCGGAAATGATCAGTATTCTTTTATTTTCATCCAGTTCAACATCTAAAGGCACTATCGGTTTATGATGTTTTTTATTCAACAGAAATAAAACAGGGTGTGTTGCATGATATAAACAAATTACCGGATTTTTTTCAAGTATGGGCATATTTGCATTTATTTCTAATGCATATTTTGCCTTTGCCCTTGTAAAATCAATTATTCCTAAAATATGCTGATAATTTTCTAAATGATAAGCAAAAGGAGCGATAACCTGAGTTAGTGTTTTTAATATTCTGTAGATTTCCCGTTTTTCTTCACGTTCTAATTCAAAAATTTCATTCTGGATATTCACAACTTCCTCCGGCTCCATAAAAATGGTTTTTCCGGTATCACTTTCATCGTGAATAATTCCACTTAGTTTTCTTTTATATTCACTTAATATTCCTAAAACCCTACGGCCATTTCGCATACTTTCTTCCACCTCACTTAAATAACCCGCTTTTCTGAATCTGCTTAATGCGCTGTTAAATACTTTATCAAGACTCCTTATTGCAGTGTCTTTTTCTTTTGTTATGCGTATTAGGTCGGGCGAGGCATCCGGTCTTATGTTACCTTCCGTTGTGATCACTTTTTTTATTTCATTCGGGATAACAGGAGCATATTCGCTATCGCTGATTAAAACATTTAAAATTGGATATTTTTCAGCATTTGTTTTAAAAAAACGGATGATATTTCCTGCTAAGATCGTTACCTTATTTATTTCATGAAATTGTAGTTCGCTCAATACATAATTTTCAATCTTTAAAAGGTTGATTGTTTCCCGAATATCATGAATTCTATCGTGTGGGAAATTATCTTCATATTGCAACAGTAAATTCATTTCATTCGTTTGCTGCAATAATTTTTTGATCTCGTCATATTTCCACATCGGGCGCACCTTAGCTACTCTGTCGGCCCCTAATGCACTGTCGCAATATTTAGCAACCTCTGCCAATACCTTTTCAAATTCTAGAACCTGTGTTATATCTGCCGGAAAAAGTTTCAAGTCTGTATTTGTCACAAAACTAAATCCGCCTTGCTTAGGTTCCAAACTGTTTTGTTCTATAGGGTTTCTGTGTGAGGGGGGAGGGTTTGCAGAAGGCATTGGAGGTTGGCAGTGGGGAGAATGCTCCGACTGAAGATTTCAACAACGTTTAGGCTATGAGTAGTGCCCGCCCGCATGACCCGGTCGGACGGGAGTTATGAGTAATGAGAAATGAGTAGATCCTTCAAAGCCGAATGCATTTGCACCTGACTATTTGCGCCTGACTTTTTGGTGAACGGAGATTTTGATCCGACGGGAATATTAACTCACGTCTCACGCTATGCCTCTTCGAATGCTTCCATACCTCTTTTTGGGCTAAAAAGTAATATGTTTGCACGAATTTATGCTCGACAGGAAGGATATTCAGAAGGTATTTAATAAAAAGGATGTAGTGCCTTTTCACGACAAAAAGCTGCATGTTTGGAGCCTCGGCTATTGGTTGGTGCAGCCATTTTTCATAGGTATCCCATATCGCTTCTATTACAATAAATTTCAGGTCAATGGTTGGGATAATGTCCCTGTTGATAAACCGGTGATCTTTGCAATTAGTCACCGCAATGCTTTTATGGACTCTCTGGCTTTTGTAAATATCAAAAGCACACAGGTTTGGCAACTTGCGAGAGGAGATGCCTGGAATAATAAAATTGCGGGAAATTTATTTTATTTTTTTCACATGCTCCCGATCTGGCGCGAACGAGATGGGGGTGATACAAAGGCATTAAATGATCCTACATTCAACGCATGCGCCGACATTCTCGCAAAAAATGGCCTTATTGGAATTTACCCGGAGGGAAATTGTATTAATGAAGAACATATTCGTCCGCTAAAAAAAGGTATTTGCAGAATTGCTTTTTTAGCAGAGGAAAGATATAATTTCGAATTAGATGTGCAAATTATTCCGGTTGGTATTAGTTACTCTGCTGCGGAAAAGTTTAAAAAATGGCAATTGGTAAATGTGGGCAAACCGATTTTATTAAAATCTTATTCCGATTCGTATAAAGATAATCCCGCACTTGCAATGCACGATCTAAAGGAAGCGATAGAAAGTGGATTAAAAGAGGTTACACTGCATGTGGAACATTCACAATATCATCACGATATTGTTGCATTGTCGCAAATGTATGCAAGGCACCAAATTTTAGAAGCAAACCAAAAATATGAACCACTTTCAAAACTTCTCGCCGAAAAAAATGCTGCAGCGAAACTGGAAAGTTATCGCCATACCGATGTGGAAGGAATGAAGGAATTGGTGCATGACTTTCACGAGTATAAAAAAATACTGGAATTAAATAAATTCAGAGAAAATACATTTGACAAGGCAAAACATTATACATTTTCTATTGTTTTTATGGGTTTGTATTTTTTACTTTTTTTACCTGTTTTTATTTATGGATTTTTGATAAATTATATTCCTTATATTATTCCACAGCAATATGCCCGAAAAAAATTAAAACAAACCATTTTTCATAGTTCCGCTCAATATGTATTAGGATTAATTATTTTCCCGATCTATTACCTTATCCTCACATTGATCATTTACCAATTACTTGGAAGTTTATTTTCTGCGCTAGTATTCTTGATCTCTTTCCCTATTGCAGGACATATTGCTTTTTATTATTGGTTTGATCTCAGGAAGTGGCGTTCTGTATTGCGCTTAAAAAGAATGGATGGCATTGCAAAACAAGAGTTACTTCAGTTGCGGGATCGAATACTGAATCGCAGGGAGTTTCTTTGATATTTCTCTTTTCAAAAATGAAACTATCGATCCATCCAGTGAAAAGAATCGATTAATGCAGGTAATTCGTGCCAGGGTAATTCCTTTGTTTTAATCCAATACTCAGAGCCCTGATAAAAAAATTGCAAGTTGATCCCTTCCGGAGTTGGAACATATTTTAATGTCAGAGATTTTAAATTGTAATCAGTTAATAGGAATATTTTCTGCACAGTATCGATGGTTAATTTATAATCCTCCATCCTGTCTTCCTTATCCTGAAAAATGAGATATCCATCCCGGTGAATAAATAAACGTTTTAGTGGAATATGATGAAGATAATCATTTTCTATAGATATAATAGCATAAGCACCATGTAGATAGGGATCATTCTTTTTATCTGCAATAAAATGCTGACCCGAAAAATAGGGGAGTAGTGTTTCTAGAATTATCAAACCAATAAAAAAAGTGATTACCGATACGCGCACAGGAATTGATTTGATAAGCCCGACAGATTTTATAGAAGGCGAAGGCTCACTTGTTTTTTTGTGCAGAAAAAAGCGCCATATTGCAGGAATTTCTGGTGCTAATAAAAGGATATTGACAAAGATTAAAACAACGGTAAATAATTTAACGCTGAAGTCGAAACTCACATTGATCAATAAAATATTAAACAAAAGTGCCTGGCTTATCGTGGCACCTAGCATTCTTGTTTTAGGCACAAGTAAAAGAATTGCTGCCAACACTTCCAGACATCCTGTTATAATTGAATACGTATTTGATAGCCCCATTGTGTTCCTTTTTTGCAAGGTTGCTGACAAATATTCCAGGTAACACCGATACGAAAAATAATAGGCTGACAATGAAAGTAAGAGGCATTCCATCATTATCGTTATCGTTGTTATTGACCGGGATAACAGGGAATAAATCTTGGCGTTTTTCTTTTTTCTTTTGTGTTTGTTCATTCTCCATGGTGTTGGGAGTAGATGTTTTCTGATCGATGAATTTAACACTGTCGAGTTCCTGATCAAACACGTAAGTTTTTAAAATAATTGTTTTAATACTGTCAATATTTTTCATGTCTACGTTTATCGTATGATTATACTCATCGTTGCTGATATAAAAAGTAGAGATAGAATCCACACTGGGCAATTCTTCTATTCTTCGGTATAAAATAAAAGAAGTATCACTGATGAGAATTCCACTATCGAGAAAATATTGCAGTTCTGGGCCTAAACCAAAATTACTGGATTCCGAATCAAATATCTTGTTATTTAAGGACGCGGAATAATTGAGATAATGTCCACTATGGCTTTTATAGCCGTTTTTTTTGGTTTGACCAAATAGTGTAATTGCAGATAAAAAAACAGAGCTGTAACGGAAATTTTTAGATTCATGGGTGTTTGTTTTTGGATATAAATTACCATTAAGCAAAAACAATACTACAAATATAAGTGGAACTAATACGGGCTAGTATTTGTTTTTATGTATATTATTGACAATCAGCATATTGTATAACAAATCTACCTGTTTTTCTGTAACATTTGTTTGTCCGATAACCACCCTGATCACATATTTTCCATGCAGTTTTGTGCCTGATAAATACAATTTTCCGGAGGCATTTAGGTGTGATACTAATTCTTCATTCCATTGGTTGAGTACATTTTCGTCGGATATTTCTTTCGGGTGATAACGTAAGCACATAACATTCATCACAAAAGGAGCCATCATTTCCCACTCATCATGTAATTTTATTTTATCGTAAAAAAGGTTCGAAAGACGAATATGCTCCCGCAACTTTTGTTGTAATCCCTCCACCCCAAAACTGCGCAATACAAACCATAATTTTAAAGCGCGAAAACGGCGACCCAGATTTATTCCCCAATCCTTGTAATTAATTACTTCATTAACTGTTCGTTTTAAATAATCAGGATTTGTTGTAAATACATTTATTAAATGCACAGCATCCTTTACAAAATACAATGAACAATCAAAATTGGTAAATAACCATTTATGTGCATTTACAACATAACTGTCGGCGTATTCAATTCCTTTTAAATAGTGTTGATATTCAGGAAGTATAAAAGCACTGCCTGCATAAGCTGCATCTATATGTAACCATAAATTATATTCAGCACAGAGTTTTCCAATTTCAAAAAGGGGATCAAATGCCAATGAACTTGTTGTGCCTAATGCAACCACCACCAAAAATGGTTTTTTATTTTCTTTCAGATCATTTTCTATTTGTATTTGCAATGCTTCAACATCCATTGCGAAATTTAGATCTGTTTTAATTTTACGCACATTTTCTTTCCCAATTCCCGCTGCCTTGGCATCCTTTTCAATGGAATAATGTGTTTGTTCGCTGCAATACATCACAAGTTCTTCATATCCCTTAAACCCTTTTTCATTAATAAAATAATTGGAATACTTTTCTCTTGCAGAAATTATAGCCACCAGACTTGAAGTGGATGCAGTATCATGAATTACCCCCGAAAACGATTTTGGCAACTGGAACATATCGCGCAACCAGTTCATCATCTTTTCTTCCAGTTCGGTTGCGGCGGGTGAGGTTTCCCAAACCATGGCATTAATGCCCAATCCTGCCGTAAGAAATTCTGCAAGCATACTTTCATAACTTGCATTGGAAGGGAATAATGCCATAAATCCGGGATGCTGCCAATGTGTAATACCTTTAGGTATAATATTTTTAAAGTCTTGCATGATCACCTCCATACTCTCTCCCTGAAAAGGAGCATTATTTGAAATCTGATCACTAATTTCGCCCGGACGTACTATAGATTTAACGGGATATTGGTCTATCGATTCGAGATAATCTGCGATCCAGTCTATTGCGGCATGCGCTTGTTTGCGAAATTCAGTATTTGAAAGCATACATTATGAATGATAAATGGTTTGTAATTATTAATCCTGTTTCCGGCAGAAATAAAGGCAGGAAACTCTGGCATAAAGTTAAACCTCTTTTAACAGAAGGTGGAATACTCTTTGAATTTGCTTTGACAGAATATATTGATCATGCCGGAGAAATTTCTGCTAAAGCTGCTAATTCCGGAATTGTCAATTTTCTAATTTTAGGTGGCGATGGATCTGCAAATGATGTTATCAATGGAATTTGCAATAGTGGAATTGATATTAATTTATTTACCATTGCAATGCTATCTGCTGGAACAGGAAACGATTGGGTGCGAACAATTGGGAAATGTAATTCCCTACAGACCATTGCAGATTCTTTAAAACAAAAAAATACATTTTTACATGATATCGGAAAATGCCGTTATTATAAAAATGAAATGGAGTTTACACGATTTTTTATCAATATCGTAGGACTAGGTTTTGAGGGTCATGTTGCAAAAAGATTAATGGAAGAAAAAAGTATATTCAGAGGAACAAAATTGCAATATCAGATCGCGATTTTGCGCTCCTTGTTTATATATAAACATACGCAGATGCGAATTACCGTAGATGGCATTACATCTCAGCTAACAACATTGTCCATTGCTGCCGGTATAGGTAAATATAATGGGGGAGGATTAAAACAATTGCCTGATTCAAAATTTGACGACGGATTACTGGACATGACAGTGATCGGCAATATGAGTAAATTTAAAATGGTAATGAGTCTTCCTAAATTGCAGAGTGGTTCCCATACAAAAATGAAAGAAGTGAAAACATTTAGAGGAAAGGAGATTAAAATTGAAAGTACACCACCGGTTTTTATAGATGCGGATGGTGAATACCTCGGCACCACAGCAATTCAAATTAATATCGTAAATAAAGGAATACAAATATTAAGATGGTTAAATTAACGATACCAACTATGAATGAATCTAAAATGTATCAATTGAAGATTATAAATTCCTTACATTTTGTTTTGAAATGTATTTATCCTGAGCGCTACATTATTCCGTATATTCAACCAGTATAAGTTGTAATCTGCAACATGTAAATTTTTTGGAATAAAATATTTTCCCGGCACATCCGGTCTTGTTACCCAAACTATATCGTTGTGAATTTCGGCACAACATACTGCAGGATAAATTGTTTCTGCATCTCGCCCTAATCCTCCAGCATTTAAATTTGCTTCACAAATGCCGGTTTTTCGTGTGTAGGAGATCGGATTATGCGCCACAATATTTTCCGGATTTTCCACTTCAAATTTCTTTTTTGGTTCTGCTCCTTCCATATAACTCCTCCAGCTAACATAACAACCTGTTTGTGTTGCGCTATCGCCGGGAACCAGGTAGGTGAATTCATTTTTATATACCGGCATACCAATTAGATACGCAACAACCAATTGTTTTTGTAACTCTTTCCCATCAAAAAAATCGCGCAGCAACCACTTTGCATGTGTGGTTCCTTGACTATGTCCGGCAATTACAATTGGCCTCCCATTATTATAATGATCCAGATAGTATTGAAAAGCAGTTTTTACATCTTCATATGCTAATTCAAATGCTTTTAATGCATCTGGATTTGTTAATGAAAAATAGGCATTATATGTTGCCTGTCTGTAACGCGGAATATAAACCTTGCAACTTCCGTTAAATACAGTCGCCTGATTTGTAACAGCACGAGCATCTATGCGGTCATTTAATTCGGAATCGTGCAAATCGGCGTTCCATTCCTTTCTTGAAAAAAATTGGGTTGGATAAATATAAAAAACATCTGCTTTGGCTGTTGCTTGTCCATCCAATAATGTAATTGGTGATTTATTCGGAATATGATCGGCGGAATCTTTTTTATCGGGCAATGCACTCCAGTAAATACTGTTGCTGTAGTTAGGAGCAGCAGGTGTTTTTTCCAATACAAAATCAACCTTAACAGGTTTGTATGCTGAACATGAAAAAAAAGGTATAGTTATCAAAAGTAAAATTATTATATTTAAAATTTTCATTTTCTGAATTATATTTATTTGTGATGAACTTTTAATTAAAAAGTACCTATTGCAAAACACAATTAGCACTTTCAATAAAATCATTTGTAATATTTTATATTAAAATACTTTTATCCCCCCGTTGAATCAATCAATTATATCATCAAATTTTACATTCAGATTGGATAAAATATTATTTCATTTTTATTAAAGTTTCAATTTCTGTGGATCCAACGTCAGGGTTTATTTTGATATGATATGAACCGACTGGCAACATTGATATGTCAATTTTTTCTCCCTCAGACACAAAAGTAGTAAACAACTTACTGCCAACAGAGTTGTAAACTTTAACTTCCATATTTATAAAATTAGCATATTCTGGGTTTAATATACGTAAAGCCATGTAGATAGCGGATCTAAACCGCCGTCTAAATCATTCATATCATCCCAAATGCTAATCGGCGGTGCGTTTGGGGTGTCATCAAAAAGTGGTGGCGCATCTCCAACTCCATCGTCATCTGTTCCATCATAAAATGGAATAATACGTTCCATGCAAAATCCATAACCTCCGTTCCTCATAGTAGCGGAGACATTAAAAGGATCATTAAGTGCTGTTCTTGCAGATCCTAATAATTCCATAAACCTGCTTCATTGTCCGCTAAACAATCGTAAAGTAGCAGGGCATAATTCACTCAAATAATCCCAAGGATTAATAAGTACAATTTTCATTGGAGAAGCTTCATATCTAAAATATAATCCGGAAGTGGCAGTTAATGTATCTATAAAAATAGTATAAATGGTATCTGCACCAATTGTATACATATCAATGGTGTCACCATCTGAAAATTCTGATGTGAGATCCGAGGAATCTAAAACAATCGTGTCAGGGAATATAGAAGTTATTTCCTCGTAATCATTTAAAATTATATTTTTATTATTATTACCGTTTCCACTACTCATAAATACAGAGAATTAATGTTAATAAAATAATTGTATAAAAAATTCTCAGAAAACTTGTAGACAAATTTATTTGGGTGCAAAATCGGGAGGTTGAGTTTTTCATAGTTCATTTTTTTGGTGTTAAATAAATAATGTGAAGGAAAATATTGATTAGATCAAATCTACGAAATTTTTCAAATTTGTTAATTCCGACTAATTTACTTATTTTTAATCCAAGGTTAAGGTACAACAAAATGAAGAAAAATACATATTTATTCCTTCTATCTCACTTCGTTAATCAGGTCTTATTTGCTCAAGCTCCTGCAATACAATGGTCGAGGTTCATTGGAGGAAGCGCATGGGAAGAAGGTTAACGAGAAGGCAACTTTTCAATTTATAAATGTTACAGGCGAAATTATGGGTATATTTAATAAGACTTTCCCTGTTACTGAAATAGATGTCAGTAAATATGCAACAGGGGGTATATTTGTTGAAAATAAATACTCAAGAAGGTGAAATATCCTTAAAATTTTTAAAGGAATAGTTTTAAACGCAGCTACACAACTAATATGGAACTGCCTTAATTAATATTTTATTGAAAAAGTAAACTGCCAATTCTTACAATTGTCGCACCTTCGTCAATAGCGATTTGATAATCACCACTCATACCCATCGAAAGTTGTTTGAAATGCGATAATTTCTCAAAATGGGTGCTTTTTACCCTTTCAAATAATGACTTTAAGTTATTAAATTCACCTTGCACTAATTCTTTATCATTCGAATTTGATGCCATACCCATTAATCCATCTATCCTGATGTTTTGCAGGGTTTTAAATTGAGGATGGTCTATAATTTCGTAGAGTTCTTCCTCGCTCAAACCAAATTTTGTATCCTCAGACGCAATATATATTTGTAACAAACATGAAATGACACAGCTATTTTTTTTAGCTTGTTTATCAATTTCAACAAGCAATTCCCAGCTATCTACGGAATGTATGCAAGATATCCAGGCAGCTATATATTTTACTTTATTTGTCTGCAAATGACCTATCAGGTGCCAATGAATGTCCTTCGGAAGCAATTCCTGTTTTTCGCGCAATTCCTGAACCCTGTTTTCCCCAAAATCTCGCTGTCCTGCCTTATAGAGTTCCATTATGGCATCTGCTTGCTGCGTTTTAGAGACTGCTACCAGCAATACCTTTTTTTGATCCAATAAGTGAATTATATCCGGGTAATTGGCATTCATATCTTAACTTTACACAAAAATAAACAGCTTTTTGAGGAATGAGGGTAATAATGATTTTTATGATGTTGGTTTCCTGGATTTTAATTTCCTGCAAACCGGATAGTGACCTTGAAATTAGAGACGCGATGATGGAGAATGTTCCCGATTCCTTATTGTCAGTGAATAATATGATAAATGTGATGACAGATATTCATCTTGCAGAGTCCTGGTCTAGGATAAATAAAAGTGATACTATTCCGCAGGATGACAGATTAAAAATGTATTATGCTCAGATTTTTGAAATGCATAACACAGATGTCAAAAAGTATCAGAGCAGTTATAATTATTATTCGAATGAACCGGTTTTAATGAATTATATTTATCAGGAAGTAACCGAAAAACTCAATTTGCTCGAAAGTGAAAATTTGAACCTATTAAAACAAAATAAAAAATGAAAAAAGTGGTTAAAAATGCGGAAGAAGCAATTCATGATATTCCGGATGGTGCAATAATAATGTTGGGTGGATTTGGATTATGCGGAATTCCGGAAAATTGTATCAATGCATTAGTAAAAAAAGGAACAAAAGATTTAACCTGTATTTCTAATAATGCAGGTGTTGATGATTTTGGAATTGGATTAATGTTGCAAAAACATCAGGTTAAAAAAATGATATCCAGTTATGTAGGAGAAAATGCTGAATTTGAGAGGCAATTATTATGTGGTGAATTAGAAGTGGAATTAATTCCGCAAGGAACCCTTGCTACCCGTTGTATGGCTGCCGGTTACGGAATGCCTGCAATATTTACGCCTGCAGGTGTTGGCACTGAGGTTGCAGAAGGAAAAGAAACAAGAGAATTTAATGGCAAAACATATTTATTGGAATACGCATTTGATGCAGATTATGCAATTGTAAAAGCCTGGAAAGGGGATACGCATGGCAATTTAATTTATAATGCAACTGCCCGCAATTTTAATCCTTTAATGGCAATGGGTGGAAAGATTACAATTGCAGAAGTGGAAGAATTAGTTCCTGCAGGCGAATTAGACCCAAACCTGATCCATACTCCCGGAATATATGTACACCGTATTTTTCAGGGAACCAATTATGAAAAAAGAATAGAACAAAAAACGATTACGAGGAATGAGTAATGAGTAATGAGTAATGAGTAATGAGTAATGAGTAATGAGTAA
>CAZXBG010000121.1:0-2722 GCA_964638865.1 uncultured Chitinophagales bacterium
ATTTATTTTTCTGTTTCAAACGGTGAAGGGTATTTTTCATGTAATCTATTTTCCTTTCTTGTGGAATATAATTTTAATTTATTAATAATTTTTTTGGGTAAAATGGGATAAACAATTTGTCCCAAATAATTTGTAGGAAATTCTTCTTTTATCCCAAAGGCTTCCGGTTCGTGATCAGGACAAACATAAGTTCCAAAAATTACATCCATTAATGGTGAAATATTTGCATAATTTCCTGCTTTGCGATCGAGATCGTGATGCCAGTGATGCAATTCCGGTGCTCCGATCAATATTCGCAGTTTTCCAATAGGCAACCGCACATTCGAATGAATATAAATTGCCCAAATGCCGCGAAATGCGATTAATCCGGCAATAGTTTCTAATGGAAATCCCAATAAAAATGCAGGTAAATTAATTAATCCGACAGTATAAATGGAATCCAAAGGGTGTTCGCGGTGAGCAGCAAGCCAATCCAAATGAACAGCGCTGTGATGCACTTTGTGAAAGCGCCATAAAAAATTTACTTTATGTTGTAACCGGTGTCCCCAATAAATAATAAAATCGCTTAAGATAATAACTTCCATCACTTGCAACCACCAGGGTTGAGCAGACACAGCATTTCTGAAATTGACCGGAACGATATCATTTAACCAAAAACTGCAATAGCTCAAAGTCCAAATAACTAAACCACCCCAAAGCAGGTATTGCCCCAAAAAGAAAAACAGATCCATAGTCCATGCCTTTCTGAAAAATTTCTGTTTCAGTTTTGCAGGGAATACTTTTTCCATTGGTGCAAATACCAGGATCAGAAACAATAAACTTAGTCCGCTCGCTTCTAATATATCAATTATTTGCATATTTATAAATTCCTTTATGGAACTTCCATTTTTAATTCCGTAGTATCCTTTTTTATATCAAAAGGATCCAATTTCGGGACGAAAAGATTTAAATCATAATGATAAGTTGGTTCGAATAAAATTAAAGACTTAGAAGAACTCATTATTTTAATTTGGTTTAACTTTTTTTGTTCTTCTTCTTTTTTTATGGAATCTAATTTTTTTAAGGAATCCTGTGTGGTAGGATCAAGGTGGCTTTCATTATTATTTTGGTTCTTTGTTTTATCTCTTTCAATAAAAATCGCACCTGATTTAGAAGTAGGTAATAAGACCGGATTTGTTGGTTGTGAGTCTGTTAAAGTTGTTGGAGTATCCAGCGGTATTTCTGCATTGATGTTTGAATTCAGAGAGGGTGCCGGGTTGTTAAGCAAAGTATCAAATGCTCCGGAGCGGTAAGCTACAAATCCACTCAACAATATAACGAAGATGAATAAGGTGATCACTCGCAAGGGTATTAAAGTTTTCATAACGGTAAATTTTAATTTCCGAATCTGTAGGTAAAGTTAGGTAAATTTAGTAAAAAAATATTCTAAATATAAAGTATTTTAGTAATCCAAGTCATACATTTTCAATCCTTTCACCAACCTGTTTATTGTTTTAGCCAACCTGTCAATTTTTGTCTCTTCCTTTTTAGCGGAATATACCCATTGTATATAAAATTTTTGTTCACTTTCAGATAGACTGTTAAAAAATTTAAGCGCAGATGGCTCATCCTCCAAACATATCATCATCTCCTCCGGAACCTCCAGCGGTTCATTGTCGGGATATAAAATAATTGTTACCCAGTCACCTTTTTTTTTCTTAATAGTTTTGCGGATCTCTGCTCTGACAGGAAGAAATAATTTCCCATTTCCCATAGGCATTAAATGATATTTTCTGATCTCGAATCCATCAATAGTTCCTCTTACCTTTACCCAGCCAAAATGCGCTTTTTTGTCTTGTGGTATTTCATCAATCCGGGCATAGGTCCATCCTCCCTTTCCAGGAAACTTTTCTAAAAAATATTTTTTATTTACAAGTGGTTTCAAAATTGAAATGTGGTTTAGCAATATTTTACTGCAATATTATGAAAATTCGGAATTTTACGATAGTAAATTTAATTCATAATTGTATGGAAAGAATGTGGTGAAGCAGTTTTTAAAATATCAGGTTTATTCAGTAGTAAAATAATATTGATGTAAAGGTGTCACTCCTTTTTTCATATAAGCCCTAATCACCATGTACCGCCCGGAGAAAACAAAAAATCTGTTTCATTGTCAATATCATATAACCATTGATATCCCTTTGTTTCCTTCAAACAAAATGGTTCTAATAATGTAACCATTTCATGAAACCCCTCGAGAGTGAGATCGCAGAAAAAGAGAACGGTATCTTCTGTTACAATTCCTATATCATCATCTGCTAATCGCAAGGTCAATTCACAATTTCTTGCTTCTATAAAATCTAATTCGTTGAGATAAAGAGATTTTTTCTTGGTAATAATTGAATCCACTATACTCTTGCGAAACCGGATCGCCTGCGATTTGTCAAAATTGTAAAGGCGGATCATATTTTCACCGCTGTTGTTTATGTTATGGATGTAATCGAGCTGCATTTTTAATATCAATATTTGGCATGAAATATATTTATCAATTTTTAGCGTTTAATTATAGGAAAGATACATAAAAAATTGGAAATAAATTATTTCTATCGGAGGTATCAATCACATCATTAAACCATTTTTATTTTTTCTATCCAATAGTCAATTCATTGGATTATTTCGTATATATTCTCTAACTGTATAAAAGTCCTGTTCCGTTCTGATTATTCTGTCATAATATTTTGCC
>CAZXBG010000121.1:2822-12550 GCA_964638865.1 uncultured Chitinophagales bacterium
AAATTTATTATGCTCCCATCCCGTATGGTCGAGATTGTCGATCAATAAAATTCCATGCAAATGATTGGGCATTATTTGAAATTCATCTAAATCTACAAATGGAAAATGTTTAGGAATTTCCGTCCAATATTGTTGAGCGGTGTTACCAATAATTGTAGAATCCAAATGAAGTTCAATGTTTCCCTGATTCCTATGTAGGGTCGCAAAATTTTGCGGCCCTTCATAGGAATCAACCGGTATATTTTCATTCGTGAGGTTTACAATGTCTCCAAAATAACTAATTTGATTTTTAGTACATATTGTAACGAAATACATTCCTGGAGATCCATAATCCCAATATTTTAATCGATGGGATGAATTTCGGTATTTGTTTTTGAATTTTGCCATTGAATTATGCATGGTAATATTGCTCAAATTTGCAAAATAATATTTTAGTTTTCTACTATATTTTAATTTCAAACATTGGTTTCCAATTTTCAAATCTTTCTCCCATCTTTGTCACATGAAGATCAAAAAGATCCTGATTGCCAATCGCGGAGAAATTGCGTTGCGTGTTATGCGAACGGCAAAAGAAATGGGAATTAAAACGGTAGCAGTTTTTTCAGAAGCTGATAGAAATGCATTGCACACCCAATACGCAGATGAGGCCTATTGCATTGGTCCACCGCCATCGAACCAAAGTTATTTATTGATGGAAAAAATTCTCGAAGTGGCTAAAATCTCGGGAGCAGATGCAATTCATCCCGGATATGGTTTTTTGAGCGAAAATGCTGTATTTGCACAAAAAGTGCAGGATTCAGGATTGATATTTATCGGTCCTGATCCTATCAGTATCAATATGATGGGTGATAAGATCTCTGCAAAACAAGCTGCTGCAAAATTTCATATTCCAATGGTTCCCGGAACCGATCATGCGATAAAGGATCTTGAAGAGGCTAAAATAGTTGCTGCCAAAGCAGGGTATCCCATTTTGATAAAAGCCAGTGCAGGTGGTGGTGGGAAAGGCATGCGTGTAGTTCAAAACGAAGCAGAACTCGATGAACAAATGCACCGAGCTATGAGTGAAGCCAAAAGTGCCTTTGGTGATGATGCTGTTTTTATTGAAAAATTTGTTTCGTCTCCCAGGCATATTGAAATTCAGGTTTTAGCCGACAGGCATGGCAATGTGCTCTATTTATTTGAACGGGAATGTTCCATTCAACGCCGACATCAAAAATTGGTGGAGGAAGCTCCATCTGCAGTGGTTTCTCCGGAAATGCGCAAGGCTATGGGCGAAAGTGCGGTAAATGCTGCAAAAGCATGTAATTACGTTGGTGCAGGAACCGTTGAATTTTTAGTGGATGCAGATCTTAATTTTTATTTTCTGGAAATGAATACACGTTTACAAGTGGAACATCCGGTAACGGAACTCATAACAGGTTTGGATATTGTGCGTCAACAAATTTTAATTGCAGAAGGAGTGGAGCTTAATTTTAAACAAGAAGATCTTAAAATTCACGGGCATGCAATTGAATTAAGGGTTACCGCGGAAGATCCTAAAAATAATTTTCTTCCGGATATTGGAAAATTAATTACCTATCGCCGTCCCCAGGGACACGGAATTCGGGTGGATGATGGATATGAAGAAGGGATGGATATTCCAATTTTTTACGATCCCTTGTTGGCAAAATTGATCGTACATGCCGAAACACGCGAATTGGCATGCAAAAAAATGATCAGGGCGATAAATGATTACAAAATTTCAGGAGTGGCCACCACCTTGCCTTTTGGTAAATATGTAATGCAACACGAAGCCTTTTTATCAGCAAAATTTGACACAGGGTTCATCGAAAAACACTTCACGCCTGATCAATTGGTGTCGGAAAACGAGGAGGAGCAAGGCATTGCAGCCTTTTTCGCTTCTTTTGTGTATGATAAAAAAACTTCAAATTCTGAACTTCCTGTCCCAATGGCAGAAAAGCGCTCCAATTGGAAATTAAACAGATCCTGAAATTTTGTTGATTTTCAGGGATATTTCGAAAATATTTCCCGAAATTTGAATTTATCTGAAAAAATATCGTTTTACCGGAGTTCATTCGTATTTCAGATCGTATTTGGAAACCTGTTTTCAGGTAGCCAAATAATAATAAAAAGGCCTACATCGTTTAAAACTAAATTTAACGCCATGATCCGTACACTTCTTTTAACCTTTTTCATTTCTGCGTTTACAGTTGCACAGGCACAAGTTGAAACTGATAAAATTGAAATAATTGCCGACGACGACAGCATTATTTTTAAAGTTGGCGGAAAAGAATCTGCAATTGCTAACAGCGACATGGCTGCTTATTATCTTAGCATGGGATTAGAGGCAGCTTTGGAAGGAGATTATCCCGGCGCCGAAGATAAATTTCGGGTTGCATTATTATATGATCTTCAAAATGCAGAAATTTTATATAATCTTGGACTCGCCCAATATTTTCAGGAAGATTATTTTACTGCAATAAAAACGTTCGATGCTGCAGCCGATGTGGATCCGGAAAATAAAGATATTTATAATCAGCGCGGATTGTGTAAAGCCATGATTGGAAATTATACTGATGCCGAAACTGATTTTAAAATCATGTTGAAATACGATCCCGATTTTCCGATGGGAAATTACAATTACGGCATTTTAATGCTGCAAATTGGAGAGATGGAAACTGCCTGCGAATTTCTAAATAAATCGGATAGCTACGGGTATGAAAAAGCCCCTGAAGTTTTAGCAACTTATTGTTCAGGTTACGGCGATTAAATTAGATTAATAATTTATTAGCAGGGTTCGGCAATCCCGTAAAATAATATACCATGCCAAACCTGCGCATGAAAGTTTTATCCTTTCTATTTCGTACAAATACTATCAACCTGTATTTTAGAATACTCATCTCCTAACTCTGCACCTTTTTTCCAATCGGCACAGGCATTGTCGTCAAAATATAATTCGTAATAAGCAACACCGCGTTCATAATATGCATCACCGGCATCAGGTTGCAGTGTTATTACTTTTGAATATGCTTCAATTGCAAGATCATACGCTTTATTATCGTTGTGAATAAATCCAATCTGGTACCAGGCATCAGCATCCAGCGGATCAATTTCAACAACTTTGGTAAATGCAATCATTGCTTCAGAATAATTTTCAAGTGCATAAAAACATAATCCACGATAATAAAACGCATCAGCATACATCGGATCTATATTAATTGCTCTGTTAAGGTCTTCTAAAGCATCTACATATCGCGTCAATATATATTTTGAAAATGCCCGTTCAAAAAATGCTTCGGAATAGGTAGGATCATAATACAATGCATTTGTATAGGCACTTATTGCTTCTTCTATTTTGTTTGATTCAAATAAACAATATCCCTTCCAATAATATGCTTTTGCATCACCCGGTTTTAATTTTATTATTTGTTCAAAGTCGCGAATAGCAGCTTCAAAATTTGAAGTAAAATAGTAACTCAATCCCCTGTTAAAATATGCCTCAGGATAATCCGGTGCAAGATTTATACATTCCGTATAATCAGCAATGGCGCCTGTATAATCTTTAGCTTCATATTTCTCAAATCCTGACTCAAACCATTGGTCTGCAGTTTGCGCCTGCAAGCCGTTTAACAAAACTAAAAAACTGAAAACAAATAAATACCTCATATTAGCGCTTGAAATTTGCCGAAAGTTACCAACAATTATGCCTCTATTCAATTCACTCCAACGGATTTTGGATAAATTTTGTTGTAATTGTTAAGTAACTGCAAAAAATGTTTAATTTAGTGTTATGATTAAAAAATATACTATATGAAAAGAAACTTTTACTTGCTCCTTTTAATGCTTGTCTCCTCCCTGGCACTAAACAGCCAAACCATTGTGTTTGCTGATGATTTTGAAAGCGGATTGACTAACTGGACCGTTACCGGTACCTGGAACACAACAACCTCTGAAGCCTACAGTCCTACCAATAGTTTTACCGATAGTCCCGATGGTAATTATCTGGATGCTTTTTCTTCTGAAGCTACCATGGCAGTAAGCGCCGACCTCTCATTTGCACTCGATGCAGATGTGCAGTTCTATGCAATGCTTGACCTCGAACTTGGTTTTGATTATGTGTATCTTGATGCTTCTACCGATGCCGGTGTATCATGGACAAATATTGAAATTTTTAACGGGGAAGGCCTGTTTACCTGGCAATTATACTCCGTTCCACTTGGTGCTTTTGTTGGAGGACCTGATGTTCGACTTCGTTTTCGTTTTGTGAGCGATGCAGCATACAATGTTGATGGTATTTATATTGATGATTTTGTGATTTATCAATATAATGTTGACGTTTCCCCTCCGCTTATTCTGCATGACGCAACAAATTTATATGAAGGAACCTTGGGACCAAATCCACTCATAGCCGAACTTTTAGACGCCTCAGATATTGCAAGTAGCTTTTTATGGTACAGCACTGATGGTGGACCCTACACCTCAATTCCGGGGTTCAATACTTTTGGAGATACCTATTTATTTGAAGTACCGGAACAGGCTCCGGGAACATGGATAAGTTATTATATTGAAGCTACTGATGATTTTGGAGTGCCAAATACTGCAGTAAGTGATACATTTGAAATAATTGCTGGAAATTATATTTCCTATGATGAAGGCGCAATCGATTTTGTTGCGGACATCGGTACTTTAAGTGCTACGGGATACGTATCGGCAGCAGTAAGGATTACACTAGCCGGTGAAACGGATGTGGTAACTGCTGTTATCCAAAATTATACAGATTACATGCGACCAAACGACGATATTCAATTCCATATTTGGGCGGATGATGGAACAGGATTTCCTGGCGCGGATATCATCTCCCCTTTTTATTTGTCTCCAGAACCAACTTTGGAAGAACCGAATAAAGGAACCAGGGTTGACTTGAGAGGGATGCCTGAACTGGAAGGCATTTATGGGGATGTGTTTATCGGATATACCGTTCCCGGCGGAGTTGCATGGGTTTCTTATACCAGTACTTTTGCGGTGAACAGAAGTTATGTTCAGACCGGATTTGGCTGGGCAGAACTCACAGGAGATTTCCATTTCAGAGTGGTTACCTCTGCAATTACCGGAGCACCGGAAGCATTGTACAGTTATACTGCAGTTGCAGAACCAACAGTTAATTTCACCGATCTTTCTACAAATTCCCCAACGGAATGGTATTGGGATTTTGGAGATGGAACTACTTCAACAGCAGAAAACCCGGTTCATACATTTTTATCAAATGGCGATTTTAATGTTTGTCTTACCGCAACTAATATTGTTGCAAGCGATACTTATTGCGAAATAATTGTGGTTGATTCTTATGTTGCTCCGGTTGCTAATTTCTCTTACACCGGTGATCCGACAGTTACATTCAATGACTTAAGTACAAATACACCTACTTCATGGGATTGGGATTTTGATGATGGTACTTTTAGTACAGAACAAGATCCGATACATACTTTTTTGGCAGATGGTACTTATAATGTTTGTCTTTCGGCAATTAACGCTGCCGGAAGTTCAACAAGTTGTCAGGATGTAACAATAGGTAATACTCCAAAAATTCCGGTTGTTGATTTTACATGGACCATATCCGGAACTACCGTTGTATTTACAGATATTTCAACTAATCTGCCTGATTACTGGAATTGGGATTTTGGAGATGGTGGTTCTTCTACTGAACAGGATCCATCTCACTTTTATCCATCTCCTGCAAGTTATACGGTGTGTTTAACTGCCGGAAATGTTGCCGGTGAGGATTTTGAATGTAAGGTGATTAGTTTCAATGCTGTTGGGGATATTGCAAATTCGATCGATTTTAATATTCATCCAAACCCTGCAACACAATTCCTGAATATTCAAATACCGATCAAGGATAATTACTCGGCACAGATACTAAATACTGTTGGAGCAGTTATCACTAATTTCACTATTTCAGGTGATCAGTCCATCGATATCAGTACTTTACCTTCAGGATTTTATTTACTTAAACTTGATATTGAGAATAAAATAGGCATGCAGTCCTTTATCAAAGAATAATTACTGCGGATATACATTTTTTCGCCTTTGTACCTTTTTATGATTTTTTTCATTTAAAGTTGCAAAGGCGCATTTTTTTTAAAATTTCAGAATTTGAATGTAAACAGGGGTTTCTATAAACAGTTTTCAATGAAACCATGCTAATTTACATTTACAAACCCTATCTTTGCGCCCGTTTACACCGATTTCTCAAACAATTATTTAATATCATGGCTTTAAAGTGCGGAATAGTAGGCTTACCAAATGTGGGCAAATCAACATTGTTTAATGCATTGTCCAGTGCCAAAGCACAGGCAGCAAATTTTCCATTTTGTACCATTGAGCCAAATGTTGGTGTTGTAACTGTGCCGGATGAGCGTCTCACAAAACTTGCAGAATTTGTGCATCCTGAACGTTTGGTTCCTACTACAATAGAATTTGTAGATATAGCAGGATTGGTAAAAGGTGCTTCAAAAGGAGAGGGACTTGGAAATAAATTCCTGGCAAATATCCGCGAAACAGATGCAATTATTCATGTGGTGAGATGTTTCGATGATCCGAATATTGTGCATGTGCATGGTGATGTAAATCCAATCAGAGATAAAGAAATTATTGACTACGAATTACAGATAAAAGATCTGGAGACCATAGAAGCGAAATTGACAAAAAGTCAGCGAGCTGCATATATTGGTGATAAGGATGCAAAAAAATTAGTAGATGTTTTAACTGGATTAAAATCACATCTCGAACAAGGTAAAAGTGCGAGAAGTTTGCATTTAGATAAAGAAGAATTTAAATTAATTGAGGATATGTGGTTGCTCACCATCAAACCTGTAATTTATGTTTGTAATGTTGATGAAAAAGAAATTCATGTAGAAAATGATTTTGTAAAACAATTAAAAAATGCGGTGAAGGATGAAGATGCAGAAGTAATAATTGTAAGTGCAAATATCGAAAGTGAAATTGCCCAACTGGATTCTTACGAGGATAAAAAATTATTTTTAGAAGACCTTGGATTAAAAGAAAGCGGCCTGAACACCTTGATTCGCGCTGGATATAAATTATTAAATCTGATCACTTATTTTACTGCCGGTGTAAAGGAAGTTCGTGCATGGCCTATACACAAAGGCACATTAGCTCCAGGCGCTGCCGGAGTAATTCACAGCGATTTTGAAAAAGGATTTATTCGCGCAGAAGTAATTAAATATAATGACTATTTAAAATATGGAAGCGAAGCGGCTTGCAAAGAAGCCGGTAAACTAAATGTGGAAGGAAAAGAATATTTAGTGGAAGATGGCGACGTGATGCATTTTAGGTTTAATGTTTAAGGGATGTTTGACGAGTTTATCAGGGTGTGATTTTGTTTAAAATGCCCTGTTTTTAACACGCTGGATATTTTTTTTAATCTTATTTCCATAAAAAATCCGGGATATATTTTTACCCCGGATTAATAATTTAATAAAGTGTTCGGTCACCCGTTGGAATGTAATCCTATAACATTTCCTTCCGAATCAATAAAAAATGCCATAAATCCAAAATCTTGCCCGATATCGGTTTTAGGCATTATTATTTGACCACCGGCATCTGTAACCTTATCAAGAACCGGCTGTAAATCAGGATCTCCGTTTAAATAGAGTTTTACTCCATCAGCACTGGGTGTATGCATTTCACTTTGCACTAATGCGCCGTTGGCCTTTCCGTTTCCCGGGTTAGAAGGAAACATCGCCATTGGCATTTCCGGCATTTCCATTTTTTCCATGGTGAAACCGAAAATTGTTTCGTAAAAATTTTTAGCTCTGTCTAAATCTGCAACAGATATTTCAAACCAATTGATTGAATTTACATTTGCATCCATAGTAGTATTTTTTTTTGAGTTTTTAGATTACAAATATTCATTAATAGCCTTTTGGGAAATGTTAAGGAAAAATTAAATGATCAAGAATTGATAATTAAATAATGGGATATTTTCAAAATGAATTCAAAAGAGGTCACGCTTTTTCATTAGTGAAATTAAAGCTGAACCGGCGATTATGGATTTAGTTTAATGAATTTTTCAGTAAATATTTTATTATTGTCCTCAATTAAAAGAAAATAAATACCTGATGCTATATCAGCAATATTTAATTTTTTAATCGTTTGAAATTGCATGTTGTCCTCAAGAATTATTTTACCGTAAACATCTACAATTTTGATTTTGTAATCTTTTCCTTCGGGATTTTGATTTACAATCTGAAGTTCAGCACTAACAGGATTTGGGTGAATGGAAAAGAATAAAATATTTTCCGGATCATTGATAGCTGTTTCTAAAAGGGCACTATCCAATATCACATTTTCATCACCCGGCAAATAAAATGTGTAGGCAAAAAAGCATAACATCATTTCATCGGTAGTTTCTTCTCCAAGCCAAACATCAACCGGTGGGTCGCTCGGATTATTCGGATTAGCAGAGGTATTATCATAATTTGCGATTCCATAAAGTTTCGTGTTTTTAGGAATCTTAACTAATTTCTGATAAGTATATCCTCCCTGCCAATGGAAATCCCAATTATTAATATTTATTAATGGTATGGAATCATTTAGCGGAGTTTTCGCATAAGCCCTGAAACTGGTTCCAATATTATGCATGTGGGGTGCCGCTGATATAAAGGAAAGGTCATAATCATATTCCTCATCAAATATTTCGTGAAAAGTTTGTACTGTATTTGCAGGAATGTAAAATAAAGGTTCCTGAAAACAGGGTGCAAAATGATATAAGATGGGGTCAACCCAAACCGGTCTTGTAAATGCAGTTTCACTAAATTCGAAATTTATTTCCGTTGCATCTGTTTGTCCTTCACTTCCCTGAGCATAATGAAATTCAATCACAAGATCTGCACCGGCGTTAACTTCTAATCCCATACCTAAAGGCAGTCTGTCTATTTTATCACCCGGAGCCCAAGCCCCGATCATTTTTGTAAATTCACTGGGCGCCATTGCTCCGTTACTTGCAAAACCGGGAGCCGGATCAGCAAGATCTAAATTCATAGAAACATCGCTTGTATCCTGCCATAAAAGTATGTGATGAACAATTGCGGGATTCCCAATTAGGTATTCAATGGTATTAATATATTTTGTTTCTGTTAAACCGGAAGGAATAACAAAAGTGCGGTATTCATCTTCAAGCTCAACAACTGTATATTCAGGTGTATTCAGGGTATGATCTGTACTGCTTAATTGCGACCCAATCGTAAAAACCGGTGGCGAAGGCGGACTGCCATCCCCTTCGGGTCTACCTTCATTTAACCAATCAAGTAAAGTATTTATTTCCGTTTCACTTAATACCCTTTCATCTTTAAAATGCACATACTCAGGATCCGGTGGCCATGGCGGCATAGTGCCATCAACTATTGCCGATTCCATAATTGGCGCATACAAAACAGCATCTCCGTAACTCATCAACGCAAATGGTGCAATACCTCCCACATGATGACAACTTGAACAATTGTTAAACACAATATTCGCCACATCGGCATTCCAGGTAGGAGTTTGCGCTGCAGTGTTATTAATCAATAAACTGCCAACTAAAAATAAAAAAACAAAACGTTTGAACATGTCATCCCAATTTGAAGTCAAATTTAATCAAATAATAAATACAAGGTGATAAAGTCTATGGCAAATGCGGCTGTTCATTGGTACATTTCCTCATTGGT
>CAZXBG010000122.1:0-12111 GCA_964638865.1 uncultured Chitinophagales bacterium
AGGATAAATGATGATATTGAAATGACAGATGCTCCCCAGAAAATGAATTTGAGCCAGAATTGATCACTATTATTTGAATTTGGGTAACCTAAAAAAAACCCTCCCGAAATTCCCGGAAAGGTTTTTATCAAATTGTTTTATAAGTTTCAGGAGGAAAGGGTCAATAGTCAGGAGTAAAAAAATCCTACTCACAAAGTCAATCTCATTGCTCATTTCGTGAATCGTGAGTCCGGAATTAACATTCCTATCGGGATTAAAATCTCTGTCCACCTAATTGTCAACCAGAACTACTCATTACTCATTTTCGGCAAACAGAGATTTACTCACCATTGACCATTCACCTATTTTCGTGAGTCGTCAATCGTGAATCCGGTTCGCGCACAGAGAATACTTAATGGTCAGGTGAAAATTATCTGGCCTTCGAGTACCAAACTCATTACTCATTACTCATTACTCCTCACTTCACCTCTTCAAACTCCACATCATCTGTCTTCGTATTATTATCCGTCGACTCATTATTCTGTTGGGTTTGATCTGTTGCAGGATTTTCTGTTTGCGCGGTTTGTTGTGCTGCATACATTTCCTGGCTTGCATTATTCCAGGCTGTATTTAATTTCTCCATCGCTGCATCGCAAGCGGCAACATCTTGTAATTTATGTGCTTCACGCAATTCGGCCAGTGCATCTTCAATTGGTTTTTTAGCACCATCACTCAACTTCGCTCCGAATTCTGTTAATTGTTTTTCCGTTTCGAAGATCATTCCATCGGCCTTGTTTAATTTCTCAACTTTTTCACGTGTCTGTTTGTCAGTTTCCTCATTTGCTTTCGCCTCATCACGCATACGTTTGATCTCCTCATCACTTAATCCGGTGGAAGCTTCAATGCGTATACTTTGTTCGCGACCGGTTCCTTTATCCTTTGCGGTAACATGTAAGATACCGTTTGCATCAATATCAAATATTACTTCAATTTGCGGAACACCTCTGCGTGATGGTGGAATACCATCTAAAATAAAACGACCAATAGTTCTGTTATCCTTCGCCATAGATCTTTCACCCTGTAAAATGTGAATTTCCACTTGATTTTGATTATCGGCTGCAGTTGAAAACACTTCACTTTTTTTGGATGGGATGGTAGTATTTGATTCAATTAATTTCGTAAATACTGACCCTAAAGTTTCAATACCTAATGAAAGCGGAGTAACATCCAATAACAATACATCTTTTACCTCACCGGTTAAAACTCCTCCCTGAATTGCAGCACCAACGGCAACAACTTCATCAGGATTTACACTGCGGTTTGGTTTTCTTCCAAAGAATTGTTCCACCACTTCCTGAATTTTAGGAATACGGGTGGATCCACCTACAAGAATAACCTCATCAATATCTGTTTTTGCATAACCGGCATCTTTAAATGCAGCTTCGCATGGGCGCAATGTGCGTTGAATAAGATCATCGCATAATTGTTCAAATTTTGCCCGTGATAATTTTTTAACAAGGTGTTTTGGAACACCATCAATTGCGGTTATATATGGAAGATTAATTTCAGTTTCCATAGAAGAGGATAATTCCACTTTCGCTTTTTCAGATGCTTCTTTTAAGCGCTGTAATGCCATAGGATCTTTTCTAAGATCAACATTCGGTTCTTCTTTTTTGAATTCCTCTGCCAACCAATCCATGATCTTTTTATCAAAATCGTCGCCCCCTAAATGTGTATCTCCATTTGTAGATTTCACTTCAAAAACACCGTCACCTAATTCCAAAATTGAAATATCGAAGGTTCCACCACCAAGGTCAAACACAGCGATTTTCATGTCTTTATGGCGTTTATCCATACCATACGCCAAAGCTGCTGCAGTTGGCTCGTTGATGATACGCTTAACGGTAAGCCCGGCAATTTCACCTGCTTCCTTTGTGGCCTGACGCTGAGAATCGTTAAAATATGCCGGAACAGTAATAACTGCTTCTGTAACTTCCATTCCCAAATAATCTTCTGCAGTTTTTTTCATTTTTTGTAACACCATGGCAGAAATTTCCTGCGGTGTATACATTCTGTCACCTATTTTAACCCTTGCAGTATCATTATCGCCGCGCACAACCTCATAGCTCATCATATCAATTTCATTGGACACTTCGCTAAAGCGATGCCCCATGAATCGTTTGATACTGGAAATTGTTTTTCTCGGATTTGTAATAGCTTGACGTTTGGCAGAATCACCAACTTTGCGCTCGCCATTTTCCAAAAATGCCACTATAGAAGGTGTTGTTCTGCGACCTTCATCGTTTGGAATAACTACAGGTTCATTGCCCTCCATTACAGAGACACAGCTGTTTGTTGTTCCTAAGTCTATACCAATAATCTTTCCCATATTATGTTACTTTTATTATTTACACGTTAAATGCATATCTGGCAAGTCAATGATTATACCATTATAAATTTTATGACAACGTGACAGTTGGAGTTTTGAGTTCTGAGTTCTGGGTTATCTGCCTACTGCCACTGCCTACTGCGACTGGTTCTAGGTTAAAATCTGCCTACTGCCACTGCCTACTGCCACTGCCTACTGCCACTGGTTTTAAGTTCTGGGTTTAGATTGGGAATGCACTTGACAAATGACTCTTATACGCCACGTGTGGTGTTTTTTTTAACAACCGCATATCGGAGTTTAATAATTATCATGCAACATTGTAGTTACGTCAAATATCAATACACAGAGTCATGGTCATTTATTCCGCCAAATGCGTTTGGTGAAAAACACCATCCACGGCTTAAAGGTCTTTGATTATTAATGATGTGAAAATTAAAGTATTATCTGAATAAACATGCATTAAATATGTACCGGAATTTAAGTTGCTTAAATCAATGGCTGAGATATTAGTTAAAGGCAATTTTGCAGATAGTAATAAATTTGCAGTGAGGTCGAAAATCTGAACGGTGTAAACTTTTGTTATATTTCTATTACTTAATTCTATATTGATATTTTCATGAAACGGATTTGGGAATATCAATATCTGGTCAAATGTTTTAACAGGAACATTTATAATATTGCTGTATTGAATATTTCCATTGAGATCTATTTGATTTAACCTATAATAATTATTTCCTGAGTAAGGTTTATCGTCGGTAAAAATATAGTGTTTTGTTTCAACAGAATTCCCTGCTGCAAATATATCACCAATAGGAATGAATTCACCATCCTCCCCCATTTTTTCCACCACAAACAAGTTGCTGTTATTTTCACTTGCCGTGGTCCAATACAGGTTGTTGATCAAACCATTATTCTCACCATAAAATGAGTCCAATGAAACAGGAAGTAAACATACTATTTCAATAGTTGCGCTGTCAACACTGCAATCGGCATCTGTTACAGTCACGGTGTAAATTCCTGCACATAAATTAATTGCAGTTTGTGTTGTTTGACCATCGCTCCAATAAAATGTATAAGGAGCTATACCACAATCCGGCAATGCGATGGCTGTATCCATACATGCGCAAATATTGGAATTAAGTGTTGAAATATCCAATGGTACGGGAATAAATTGCGCAATAAATGCTTCATCATCTCCATTGTGTGATGCATCGTAATATGCGCCGCCACCCGGATTTACAAGTGGTACTGCTTCACCAGGATCATATTCGTTGTATTGCCCTGTCATGTACAGCGATTTACCATCAAGATTATCAATTCCAATACAACTATTCAGATCTTCATCTTCAAAACCAAAATAGGTACCCCAGGTTTGAATACCCTCATTTGTAAAACGCGAAATAAATAAATCTCCGAAACCTGCATAAGTTCCATCATAATAACTGCTGCAACCTGCATCTAAAATTGGCATTGTTCCTGAAAAAGTAGTGAAAGTTGAATAAATATTATTACAAATATCCAGTGCAAGTCCATCCCACTTAAACATATTTTCTTTTCCCTCACCTCCTATATAAGTTGACCATATTCTATTTCCGTTATTGTCAAATTTTAAAAGACAGGCATCAGTTTGTCCGGCATTTGCCGATTGAAAAAAAGTGCTATTATCCTGAGTAGGAAAGTTTGTTGATTCTGTATAACCGGAAATAAATATATTATCAAATAAATCTGTGATAATACTGTTTCCATAATCAGCTAATGTTCCGCCATAATAAGTGGACCATAATCTTGTGCCATCGTTGGCGAATTTCAGAATGACAATATCTGTATCTCCTGCCATGGCAGGTTGATAATAGGTTCCGGCATCAAATGTAGGAAAATTAGTGGATTTAGTAATACCGGTAATAAATATATTTCCGGAAATATCGGAAGCAATTCCATAACCATTATCGAAAAGATTTCCTCCGCAATAAGTAGCCCATAATCTGTTTCCCGAATTATCAAATTTTAATATAAAAATATCTTCAATTCCTGCCATTGCAGCCTGATAATATGTTCCCGCATTTAATTTTGGAAAATCGTTCGAATCGGTATATCCTGTAATAAAAATATTTCCTGCGGCATCAGTGCAAATGGAGTAACCTCCCTCCTTTTTCGATCCACCGTAAAATGTTGCCCACAATCTGTTCCCGTTATTGTCAAATTTTAAAATAAATACATCCTCATCGCTTCCGAGAACGCCATCATAATATGTTCCGGCATTGTAGGTTGGAAATGTATTCGAAACTGTTTCACCTGCAACAAAAACATTTCCTGCGTTATCCGTTGCAATGGAATGTCCCCAATCCTCATGATTCCCTCCATAAAATGTTGCCCATAATAATGTATGCGAAGGCGAAAATTTTAATATTACCGCTTCTTCATCGGCAGATTTTACTCCCTGATAAAAAGTACCAGCATCAGATACTGGAAAATTTGGAGAATCGGTCCAGCCGGTCAGAAAAAGATTTCCATCAACATCAGTGGTAACACTATTAAAACATTCTTCCATTGCGCCACCGTAATAAGTACACCAAAATAACTCAGGATCTATTATTAATTGTTTACTGTTATCAAAATCGCCAAGCAAAAATTGTATTTCAAGTTCATTTAAATTGTTGATGTTATTTATTCTTTGAAAGGAAGCTTGAACCGGTTCACCGTCTGCTGTAAAACTTATTGGTTTGTGTTCTGATAAATTTCCATGTTTTGAAAACATCTCTATCTCTCCATTGTCATTCAAAACAATTCTATCACCAGAATTATATTTTAATTTAATAATACCTGGGTCAGCGAAAGGATGTACAATAAAATTATATTTAAATCCCTTTTGGTCAGCACTATAAATTTCCCAATCAATACCCGGATAAATTTCTTTAATTAATATTTTATTAATAGGGGAAGTATGAATTCCATCCGGTTTTTGGGTATTGTAGAAATGATAAAATGTATTATTGGAAAAAGTTTTTACAATATTTTCGCTGTAGATGTTTGCTCCTACTAAAAGCATATCTATGCGCTCCCATTGAGTGATTCGTTCACTCATTTTTCCTTTTATTGGGTTTTGTTTTTCTAAGGTAAGAAAGGTAATTCCCGTTTTTGTAATAAAAACCTGCATTCCAGGCATTTGCGCCGTAAACAAAACATTAGACACAGGATCACCCAACATATCCTCCAATTGACCAACATTCTCAACAAAAAGCACCGGTATACTCAAATTATCACCGGCAGTTCCATTTAGAGATATATTTTGACCGTATCCGGACACTTCAATACCGAAAAGAAAAAATACTAAACCTATAAAATTTTGTGTGTTATAGCGGGCTGTTTTTGTAAATTTCCAAAACATCTATCTTAATTTCCTCAAAATTAGAATTTATTTCACCTCAAAAAGATGACAAAAATTACCCTTTTCCAATCTTTCAGAACCGCTCATAAAAGCTATCTATACATATAATAATAATTTAGATGCATTCTAATTAGGTTAAACCTCAAACGTGTATTCAATTACAAACAGAAATTCAAACTTAAAAAATAGGTTGTAACTTAAATTTCCCTCTTTGAAGCTAACATTTTTCCAAAGGATCTATAAAGGATTTAATGTATTAATTGCGATAATAAATTGCACTGCAGACGAACTTTCGCTGTTAGTGAATCTGATTATATATATTCCGTTTATTAAGTGTGAAACATCAATATCAATACTATTAATTGCATTCAATCCGTAATGTTTGTTTGTTTTTACTACCTTTCCTTCAAGAGTATATATATTATAATTGCCTACACTAATATCTGAGTTTGAAATTAAAGTGATATGATCGGTTGCTGGGTTTGGGTAGACTATAAAGCCTTTGCTGTCATCTGTTTCACTCTCCAATTTCGTAGCCAAATGATCAAAGATATGTAACGAATAGTTAAAGAAAATATCTTCTGGTGGTTCTGGAATCCAAACATCGGATATATCCGCTCCTAAAAATGAATGAGTTACTTTGTATAATCGAGTTCTAATTTGGGCAGTTGTCTCATTAATTGAGACCTCAACTGATCCGTTTGGTTGAGGTAAAATTAATGTTCCGGTTACTGTATTTCCGTAACCTTCTGATGTACTATTCCTAACCCAACCATCAAGAAGAGTTGCTGAAGCCGGTATAGCATGTGTAAATGTGTAGGTAATATCAAATACACTTCCAATATAGTTACCAAATAACAACCAGGATAATTTGCTTCATTAATTGTAGTCCCAATTAAATTGGGAAAATTTCCTCTTGATGCGACAAAGATCACTTCGTTTTGATATAAATAATTAACTGCTTCAAACTGAGCAGCCTCATAGATTGCCCCCCATAACTGTGATTGGTAATATCTAAGTCAAATACAGTATGTCCTTCTACATAAGCATCATACATGTCTTCTGCTTCAATAAATCCATTATTGTCACCGATTTTCATTGTATCGAGAGAAACACCAGGATTATAATCATTGTCCAAATTGGTTAGGTCGTACAAAATAATTTTATTCTCCAAATCAAAAAGTTCGTTGGTTTGATGACTTAAATGTTTTTCCAAACTTTCTTTTACTTTAAATAATTTGTGACTGATGCTATACAATTTATCTTTTGTAATTTTTTCAACCGGATATCCTGTAAGCTCACATACAGCAGAATTTTGTTGAATCCAACTTGTGGTCCGCAATTCTGAGGCAGGATAAGTGGCTCTGCTGATAATGTGCGTAAGAGCAAGCTGAATTTTTTCTTCAGGCCATTCCTGTGTTCTTAAAAAAGCGCCTATTTGTAATTGATCTAACCCTTGCTTACAAAGCCATTCAGTTCAACGTCACGAATGTTTTTATTTTCCACCTTAGTGAGATCTACCTTTTGAATGCTGCTGTCAGGAGATAAATCTAAACGCTTTTTATCTTTTATTTCTAAGAAAAACTTTTGTGCCAGGTCTTCAATAATATTTTGGCTTGGTGGAAATAAACTTTTCTTACCCCTGCGATTTTCTTTTACCAGTTCTTCTATGCGACAACAAAGGGCTTTTTTTTCTTATATCATTGGCAACTCTTCAAGTGTTCCCAAATAAAGAATGTAGAGATGCCTGACAGAAGTGTCTGTTCTGTAACTCTCGCACAAACGATAATATAATTTCTGATCGCCGGTGCTTTTTTTATTTTTTGAAAATACTTTTATAAACACATCACAAAAGTAAAACGAACGCAACCTCCCTGCAATAGCATTTTGAGGTCTACATTTCATTCCCAAAATAAAATATAAAAACACATCTTGATTATCAATCAGTTCGAAATTTGAACTGTGTGAAAATGAATTTATTTAACTAAAAATGGTTGCTTTTAACTAAATCAGCAAGAAATACCTGCAATGTGGGTTAAATAATTTAATCGATTTTTTATACTATTTTTCCAATATTCCATCTTCAAAAAAAAAGAGGGACACAAGGCCCCTCCTTTTAGAACACACAAGCTACTTTTATTTGTTAACGATTACTTTATCGATAACCTGGTTTTCACCATTTTTAATTTGAACGAAATAAACACCGCTTTCAAGATTTCCTAAATTCAAGGTAAATGAATTTATTCCTGAAACCGCTTCTTTTACTTCACTGATATATTTTTTTCCTGTTACATCCAATACACTGATGGTAACTGAACCTGCATCGCCGGTTAAGTAACTAACTGTAATATTTTCAGTTGCCGGATTAGGGTAAATTTCCATCATATTTTCCATAAATTCGCCTTCTCTGCAAGGGGTAGAGAATGGGAACCACGCTGAATATAATTTACCATCTACAGGGCAATGAACAAGAATACGATATTCGTATGCTGTGCATGGCGTTAATCCACTTAAAGTATGGAAGTTTGCAACTACCGGTACTTTTGTAGGTGATCCACCACCTGCTAATCTGTATTCTATACGAAATGAAGTTCCTTCTTCTGCACTCCAGCTTAAAAATACTGTTGTTGCATCAACTGTTGTTGCAGTTAATAAGGTAGCTGCATCACATTCTGTTTCTGCTAAATAATCCACCGGTAAACCACCGCATTTACCGTCGCCGGCCCAAGGGTTTTGAACGTATGGGAATTTAGTTTTGAATGTTGCATCATTTGCTTCTACACCAGTTGTATATAGATATACATCCAACAAATCGGTAGTAACCGGTGAAGGATCTACTGCAGGATCATAATCATCATACCACAAACCGATTGCTGCTAAAACGATACCGCTTACAGCTTGTAATTCGATACGTGTAACATCATCTTCCAAACGGCGACCGTTAGGGAAACCATCCATGTTAGGGATGAATTCAAGTGATGCAGTTGCGGTATACAGAGGATCGGTTAAACCCAAAACTGCTGCCTGAACAAGTCCTAAAGAACTGAAAGCAGGATCTGTTCTTGGTGTTGGAGGAACTGCCATATTCAATCGAAGCATGTCACCACCATTCGGTAAAAAGTTATTGATGAAAGGTTTACCAACAGCTAATGGATTGCCACCTAATTTACCAGTTGCCAATTGATAAGGCGGGAAATTAGGAGCGCCTGTAAAGAATATAGGCCAAAGGTCAACCGAACGAGGTTTTCCTGCAGCAGGTAATAATAATGTTCCGTAAATAGCATCATCTAACGCTGTTCCGGCAACTGCAGCAGTTCCTTTAAGGGGCCATAAACCATCAGCACCATTGCTGAAATTATAAGCGCCTAAAGATGCTTTCTGAATTCTTAACGCTGAAAAAGCAGGTACTGCTCCACCGAATAATGCATCATCCATGTATAATCCCAATTCAGGATTGAAGAAATATTCGAAATGTGCTGGATCTTCTCCATAAGGAGATAATGAATTCCAATAATCTTTTTGTCCGATTGGAATAACTGCTTCATTTGTTAAAGGCATACCTAAACGGGAAACTTGAATCCAATCGCCTGAAGCTGTTTCAGTTCCGTCACCATTTAAGGTTCTCATAGCAGGACGGCTTGCGCTTGCCCATACACCGATTACGAAATCACTATCAAGAATATCATCAGCCATTGCAGCTGTTAAACCATCTTTTTGTAAAGAAGAAATCGGAATTTGAAGTGCAATAACATGCACATTCATACAAGCAACACCATCGTGAGGAGTTCCACTTGCGCGGGGAGCATCACCAAGATCAAAAATACCACCAAGATCAACGAAGAATGGATCGTCAGCAGGACCTGCATATACTTTTCCGCCGCCAGGTAATGCAGTAACTGCATCCGCTATAAGGCTATAGTATGAAGTTCCAAGACCAACAACGGGATCGCTGATAGAACGTGCTCCGATATTTGGAGGAGGTACCATTCCATCAGTAACTAATGTAGTGAATGTAACACCACCGTCAGTACTTCTTTCCAATAAATAGGTCATTTTGATATTTTGAGCCCCTAAACGGATATTGAAGAAAGTTGTAGGATCTTCATCTGTTCTACTGAAGGTGAATCGAAATATTATATCATCACCCAGGGTTGCAATATTATTATCGATGTGAATCTCATAACGAATATTCTCGCCGAATGTGGAGTAATTTGGGCCTCCCTGAGGCAGTTGCAATGGGATATAATTTGCAATAATTGTGATCATATTCGGATTATCAGGACTGCGAAAAGCGTATAAGTCCGTATTATCTGCTAACGGATCGTCAGCAATAAGCGGAGCCTCTCTATGGCTCGAAGCCGAGGCGCGGAAAGAACCGGCAACCATCATCAAAGCGATGAGTATTGCACTTAACTTTCCTGTATTATTTATAAATATCTTTTTCATTTTTTAGATTTTTGCTGAGGTTTGGAATTAATATTCAAAATCAACGGAAGTTCCTCTCCAAGGCGCTGCGAGGTAAGGGAAACCGGTTTGGAATGGTGCATCATTTTGTTCAACACGTGTAGTATAGTTAATTACATCGCGCATGTCTCTTGTTAAAGGAGAAGCATCAACTGCAGGATCATAATCATCATACCACAAACCTATTGCTGCTAAAACGATTCCGCCTACAGCTTGCAATTCGATACGTGTAACATCATCTTCTAAACGACGACCGTTAGGGAAACCATCCATATTAGGAATTGCTTCTAAAGCGGCGGTAGTATTAAAAGGAGCTACAGTTAAACCAATAACTGCTGCTGCAAGTAATCCTTCAGAAGAGAAGAAAGGACTTGTGCGATCAGTAACAGGAACTGCCATATTTAAACGCAACATATCGCCACCATTTGGTAAAAAGTTGTTTACGAAAGGTTTTCCAGGTGCAAGTGGATTGCCATCTAATTTTCCTGTTGCCAATTGATAAGGCGGGAAGTTAGGAGCACCTGTGAAAAATAATGGCCAAAGGTCAACCGAACGTGGTTTTCCTGCGGCAGGTAATAATAAAGTTCCATAAATAGCATCATCTAAAGCAGTTCCTGCAACAGCGGCAGTTCCTTTTAGTGGCCATAAACCATCAGCACCATTGCTGAAGTTATAAGCACCTAAAGAAGCTTTTTGAATACGTAATTTTTGGAAACCGGGAACAGCTGTTCCAAATAATGCATCATCCATATACAATCCCAATTCAGGATTATAGAAATATTCAGAATGAGCAGCATCTTCTGCATAAGGTGATAAAGAATTCCAATAATCTTTTTCACCCAGTGGTATTACAACTTCATTGGTTAAAGGCATTCCTAAACGAGAAACCTGCACCCAATCTCCGGTTGCAGATTCTGTTCCATCACCATTTAGGGTGCGGATAGCTCTGCGGCTTGCACTTGCCCAAACACCAATAACAAAATTGCCATCTAAGATGTTTTCTGCCATATCAGGGCTCAAACCATCTTTTTGCAACATGCTGATTGGAACCTGAATTGCAATGGTATGTGTGTTAAAATGGCCTAAACCATCTTTTGGATTTTCGCCGGCACGTGGTGCATTTCCAAGATCGAAAATACCGCCAAGGTCAACAAAAAATGGATCGTCAACAGGACCACAGAATACTCTTTCGCCGGTAACAGCTGTTGCAATTGCTGAAGTCATCAACGCTTCATAAGAAAATTCGCCTAAGCCTACAACAGGATCTTCAATGGAGCGTGCGCCAATGTTGTTAGCAGGAACTACACCATCAGTAACAATGGTCATAAATGTTACGCCACCATCAGTGCTTTTTTCTAATGTGTAAGTTGTTTTCAAGTTTTCTGCACCTAATCGGATACTAAAGAAGGTTGTTGGATCTTCGTTAGTGCGTGTAAAGGTTGCACGATAAATAATATCGTCACCCGGAGTGGCAATATCATTATCAATGTGAATTTCATAACGGATGTTCTCGCCGAAGTGATTGTAATTAGGCCCGCCAAAAGGAATTTCGGCAGGAATAAAATTTGCGATAATTGTAACGGTGTTCGGATCATCCGGACTCCGGAATACATAGAGATCAGTGTTGTCGGCAAGCGGATCATTAGCGATAAGCGGAGCCTCTCTGTGACTCGATGCTAATGCCTGTGTCGCCATCAACCCTGACGCCATGAATAAGCAGGATAGTGCTGCATTTTTCATCAGCTTGTTAGGCTGGGTTAAAAATTGTTTCATGCTAAACATTTAAAGGTTAGAAAAATTTGTTTTGCAGCATATACGAGGATTGTTGTGAGTTGGATTTAAATGAGTAATGAGTAATGAGTAATGAGTAATGAGTAATGAGTAATGAGTAATG
>CAZXBG010000123.1:0-4479 GCA_964638865.1 uncultured Chitinophagales bacterium
CATTACTCATTCCTCATTCCTCATAACTCATTCCTCGCCATCCGTCTCTGCGCATTGCAAATGACCGATACTTTTCCATGGTATCGGTCTTTTATTTTGATAATAAAAATAAACGATGTAAATTTATATCCTCAATTTTAAAAAAATGAAAAGATATTTTCTCCTTATTTTAATGTTAGCTACTGCATTTTTACTTTATCAGTATAAATATTTATCACCCGCGGAAGAAATTGTTGTTGAAAAAAATGAAGAACAAAGTATCGACGATTGGCTCTATCAACAAAAAGCATTTCCCTACGATAAAACCGATAGAGTTGCGCAGCGCAAAGCTGTTCAATCTGCACTGGCACAAAAATTAAAAAATAAAAATGCCAAAACAGCCGATATTGAAGACTGGAATTTTATCGGACCGGTAACTATTGGAGGAAGAATTTTAGATATCGATTGTCCTGCCGGAAATGATAATACAATTTATGTTGGGACAGCATCAGGTGGCGTTTTAAAATCATATAACCGCGGTGCAACCTGGGCTAATATTTTTGATGATAATCCAACGTTGTCCATTGGGGATATTGTTATAGATAAAGTGGATACAAATATTATTTATGTTGGTACGGGTGAACCCGGAAATGGAACAGGTTCTGTTACCTATGACGGAAATGGGATTTATAAATCGACAAATGGCGGAAGCACCTGGACAAATATCGGTTTAACAGAAGGAGGAAATACAGGAAGGATAATTATTCATCCCGATAATAATCAGATATTATTTGCAGCGATGCTTGGCGACCTATTTGAAAATTCATCGGAACGCGGAATTTATCGCACAGAAAATGGTGGTGCTACCTGGGAAAAAGTTTTGTATGTAAATGATTCAACAGGTGGAATTGATGTATGTATAAATCCTGATGATCCGAATATTGTGTATGCTTCAACATGGGAGCGTGTGCGCCGGCATAACAGAAAAGATTATTCCGGAAACGGAAGCAGAATATATAAAAGTGAAGATGGTGGCGATAATTGGACCATGTTAACAAATGGATTGCCGTTAGAACCACTTGCAAAAATTACACTTACAATTGCACCTTCAAATCCTAATATATTATATGCATCCATTGTTGATCCTGCAGAAACTTTAAAAGACATTTATAAAACTTTGGATGGAGGTGATAGTTGGGTAGCATTAAATTGCGCCGATGAAGTTGCAACCTCCGCACAGGATACCTGGTTCGGCGGAATGCGCATTAGTCCGAGTGATGCAAATAAAGTGTATTGGATAGGATTTACCTGCTCGCGTTCCAATAATGGAGGAAATACCTGGACTGGAATGGCAACCTCTGCACACGTTGATTGTCATGCATTATATATATCGCCAACAAATGAAAATTATAAGATAATGGGTTCAGATGGCGGATTATATTTCACCGAAAATGATTTTACAACCTTCACAACGGAACAAAATATTCCCGTTACTCAATTATATACTCTTGATGTATTTCCGGGAGATACCAGTTTGTTAATTGGCGGAGCTCAAGACAACGGAAGTTTTATCAAAAATACATCAGGCGATTGGTATTATGTAAATGGTGGCGATGGCGTAAGCACAAAATTTTTACCTATCAATGAAAATTCCTATTATGCAAATATTCAATACGGAAATTATTATGGTGTTGTTGATGGCGATGAAAAATCTTTTTTTGGGTATGATTGGGGCGACCGGCATAACTGGAGAAGTCCACTCGAATTAAATCCTATAAATGCCTCAACAATTTATATTGGTGGAAGTAAAATACAGAGAACAACAAATTACGGAGATAATTTTGAAACAATAAGTGATGATCTTTCTAATGGGAGTACAGGAACGGGATTAACTTTTGGAAGTATTTTCACTATTCACAATGCAGCTGCAGATACTAATTATATATATGTTGGAACAGATGATGCAAATGTTTGGAGAAGTAAAGATTACGGCGACAGCTGGCAATTAATTACGGATGGTTTGCCTTATCGATATTGTATGAGCATAGAAACCGATCCTAATGATGCAGAAATTGTGTATGTTACCTTTAGCGGTTTCCGTTGGGCAGATGATGCTGCGCATGTTTATAAATCGACAAATGCCGGCGACAGTTGGATCGATATTTCCGGTGATCTTCCAGATATTCCTGTAAATGATATTGTAATAGGACAATTAAATGAGGATACCACTTCATTAATGATAGCAACAGATGTTGGATGTTATTATTCGTATAACGATGGTATTAATTGGAATTTTTTGGGATCCTCTATGCCGGTAGTTTCCATTTATGAAATTTATTACGATCAGGAATCCAATACTCTGTTTGCCGGAACCTACGGACGTGGAGCGTGGAAAATTCAAATGCCAAGAGCAGAACCTCCAAATGTTTCGGTAAATGAAACATTGGAATTAAATATTAATATTTCACCAAATCCGGTTACCGATATTATTAATATCTCCACCAATCAAAATATTATTAACGCAACCATAAATTTGTATAATGTTTTGGGAGATATTATATTCAGCTCCGATAATAATTCCGGAAATAAATTCAACATTCCATCAAACAATTTAGCAACCGGAAATTATTTTGTAGAATTGAAAATAGGAGAGAAGCGGGTTGTTAAAAAATTGGTGAAGATGTAATAATTCATGCGGTATACAAGCCGTGGTTGGTGTTTTTCACCAACCACCATTGTAGATAAAAGCCCTCAAATGTTAGGGCTTTTAATTGCGTTTATTTTACAAAGATAAATTTAACAGTATGATAAACGTGTTTTTCTTCGTCCTTCTTACTCCGCTCAAATGTAAAAAAAGCTATATCTCCTTGTTCTACAAAAGGTAAATTTGCTAAAAACATTTCCGGCAAATTATTGGTCTTGATCGGCACTGAAATTATGCTCCCATTGGCAGCACTAAAAATTACCTCATAGTAGAGTAAGGAATCAATGGATTTGAGATCGAATATATCTGTTAAATACCTTACCTTTTTAATTTCTTCAATTGATACATAATAAAGTTTTTGTAAGGTATCAGAAAATAAGGAATCAATGTTAATTTTAAGTAATTGTGCTGCAGGGTATACAGTTTTATCAATAGTGGAATTCGGAATATATTTTTGCGCTGTTAGCAGTTCCATCGGTTTTATTCGGGTATCATTTTCCATAACTTCGCAAACACATCTAAATCCTATCCAGGCTTTAGGTTCAGAGTATGGGATATCAATTATTATTCTGCTGCTGTCAAGATAGTGGTAATAACTTCCACCTTTAGCAATTCCATCCTCCTGCACAAGTTCCGCAACATTGCCTATCATATTAAAAAGTCCATAACGGTTTTGTTTCCCTTCATAAATTTTAATCGGAAGTATAGTTTTGAATATACGCTTAATAGCATTAGATGATTTGATGGTGGCCATTTCTTTAGTAAAAATAAAATTATCTTTTCCATCCGTTAAACTCTCATAGCCAAATGTTTCTGATGTTAAGGAATCACCTGCAAGAGCTGCATATTCCCATTCTTCCTTGGTTGGAAGCCTGTAAAAAAATTTTATTGGAAAGTGATATAAAGTATCATAGCCATCGTATTTAATTTTCTCCTTTTGTGTATAAACCATCTGATTAACCACAAAACTCCTCCATTTACAAAATGCTTCTGCTTGCTGGTTCGTAACTCCTACAACAGGCAGATTTTGGTAGGTAGGATGCCATAAATAATATTCTGCGTATGGTTGAAAAAATTCATACATTTCGCGCCAAACTAAAACATCCGGCATTGCATTTTTATAAATAACGGAATCTTTAGCATATTCTTTTGATAACCAGTATAGGTATTCCTTGTATTGCAGATTTGAAATTTCAGCGACATCAATTTGTAAATTATCTCTAAGCCACTTGCAATTTGGTGCATATAAAAAATCTTTCGGTTGTTCACGCACAATATCAAATTTTGGCGAACAGGAAAGCAATGAAACAATAAAACCTAAAATAAGGATTAATTTATTCATAAAGGGACCAATTACAGTAAATTTAGTTCTTTTTTAGATTACCTATTTTTTGATTTCGCGTCGGGATAATTATTGACCTCCGAGGTGCGGTTGGTGAAAAACACCAACCGCGGCATACGAAAACACAAAACACCTTTACGCGCTCTGCAACTCTGCGCCCTCTGCGGGAAACACCTCACTCTGCAAAATATAAAATAAAAAGAAAAAAATTAAAAACACAAAACACCTCTGCGCGCTCTGCACCTCTGCGTGAAACACCACACTCTACAAGCTACAAAATATAAAATAAAAAGAAAAAAATAAAAAACACAAAACACCTCTGCGTACTCTGCACCTCTGCACCCTCTGCGGGAAACCCCTCAATCAATAAAATATAAAATAAAAAGCAAAAAATAAAAAACGCAAACTACCTCTGCGCACTCTGCACCTCTGCGTGAAACACCACACTCTACAA
>CAZXBG010000123.1:4579-11797 GCA_964638865.1 uncultured Chitinophagales bacterium
ACGCAAACTACCTCTGCGCACTCTGCACCTCTGCGTGAAACACCACACTCTACAATCAACAAAATATAAAGTAAAAAGCAAAAAATAAAAAACGCAAAACACCTCTCCGCGCTCTGCACCTCTGCACCCTCTGCGGGAAACCCCTCAATCAATAAAATATAAAATAAAAAGCAAAAAATAAAAAACGCAAACTACCTCTGCGCACTCTGCACCTCTGCGTGAAACACCACACTCTACAATCAACAAAATATAAAGTAAAAAGCAAAAAATAAAAAACGCAAAACACCTCTCCGCGCTCTGCGCCCTCTGCACCCTCTGCGGGAAACACCTCTGCGTGCTCCACATACACTTTGCCGTTTCCTTTTTTTACTCTACCTTTACATTTTAGTGCAAAGCCGCATTATACTCGATAGCAAAAAATTTCAGCTCACCATAGAGCGGCTCTGTCATCAATTAATCGAAAACCACAACGATTTTTCCAATACCTGTATCATAGGAGTGCAGCCCCGCGGCGTTTTTTTAGCTAAGCGCATTCGCAAAACACTCGAAGAACTCCTTCCCGGCATTACAATAAATTTCGGATTATTAGATGCCACCTTCTATCGCGACGACTTTCGTCACCGCGAAAAACCGCTTTTAGCCGAAGAAACAGACATAGAATTTGTAGTAGATGGCAAAGAAGTAGTGCTCGTGGATGATGTTTTTTACACAGGGAGAACAATTCGTTCAGCCCTCGACGCCCTGCTCGATTTCGGGCGACCAGCAAAAATAGAATTATTGGTTTTAATAGATAGAAGACTGAGCAGACATGTTCCCATAACACCCGATTATGTTGGTAAAACAATTGATGCCGTAACAAGCGAGAAAGTAAGAGTGGATTGGGATCACGACGGAAATGGAAGGGGAGATGCAGTCTGGATAGTTCCATCAAAAGAATAATATGAGTAACCTGAGCGTAAAACATCTTATTGCAATAAAAGATCTTCAACCGGAAGATGTTCAACTCATATTAAATACCGCAGATAATTTTAAAGAAGTATTAAATCGCCCGATTAAACGCGTTCCTACTTTAAGAGATATTACCATTGCAAATATATTTTTCGAAAATAGCACACGCACCAGAATTTCTTTCGAACTCGCAGAAAAAAGATTAAGTGCAGATATTATTAATTTTTCCTCCTCAAGCTCCTCTGTAAAAAAAGGAGAAACGTTAATTGATACGGTAAATAACATCCTCGCCATGAAAGTAGATATGGTGGTAATGCGGCACCAAAGTCCGGGTGCACCGGTTTTACTGAGCAAACACATTGATGCAACAATTATTAACGCCGGCGATGGCACCCACGAACATCCTACACAGGCCTTGTTGGATGCATATAGTATGATGGAAAAACTCGGCGAAAAATCAGGAAAACGTTTAAACGATTTAAAGGGGGTAAAGGTTGCAATTATTGGCGATATTTTGCACAGCAGGGTTGCAGGAAGCAATATTCACTGCCTTAAAATGTTGGGTGCAGAAGTTACACTTTGCGGACCACCAACGCTTATTCCAAAACATATTGCAAGTATGGGAGTAAATGTATCCTACAACCTGAAAGAAACTTTGGAATGGTGTGATGTTGCAAATATTTTGCGTATACAATTGGAGCGTCAGGATATTAAATTTTTCCCAAGTTTGAGAGAATACAGTTTATACTACGGAATAAATAAAGAATTACTAAACGCTCTCAGCAAAGAAATCATCATAATGCACCCCGGACCGATAAATCGAGGTGTAGAAATAACCAGCGATGTTGCAGATAGCAAACAAAGTATAATTTTACAACAGGTTGAAAATGGTGTGGCGATAAGAATGGCCGTGTTGTATTTGTTGGCAGGTAGATTGGATTAATAGGAACAGTCTGTATTTTTAGACCTCATTTATTTTAATTTGTAATATTACCAGCAGAAATTTCCATGCCCCCAAAGATCCATTTCCACACCCTTGATGCATTGCGGTTTTTCGCTTTTTTTAAAGTATTCTTTTTGCATATTCCGTTGGAAGGTGATCAGCCGGTTCTTTCTTTTTTAAAATCAGGAGGTGGCATAGGTGTTACTTTCTTTTTTGTGCTTAGCGGATTTTTAATAACCTATATTCTCAGTTATGAGAAGTTACATGTTGGACATATTAATATCGGGAAATTTTTTCTGAGAAGAAGTTTTCGCATCTGGCCACTTTTTTTTCTTGTGGTAGGGATAGTAGCAATTATTCCATACGATATCAAACAATCAATCGGTTTGCACATGATTGGGAATGGATATTCCTTTGATTGGAAATATTCTTTCACCTTTTTGGAAAATTATAAAATGTTGTTGGAGGATAATCAACCTAAAACAACGCCGCTCAGTGTTTTCTGGTCGCTGTGTATAGAAGAACATTTTTATATTTTGTGGATGTTGGTGATATTTTTAATTCCCGCAAAACGTATCCCGTTATTTTTAATTTGCAGTATCATTATTTCCTGGATCGCCCGATACCTGGAACCCGGTATTACACATAATGATCGCATTATGAATCAGGAGATTTTAACCAACCTCGACAATTTTGCAATTGGCGGATTGCCTGCCTATTTCGTGGCAAAAAATTATGAGCGCGTTGCAGCATTTATAATGGGCATACCTTCGTGGACAAAATATGCCTATTTATTTCTTGCTTTAGTAGCCGTTATTTTTCAAACAACTATTTTCCCCATCACCAATATTATGGTTTTTGATATTTTTCGTCCGACCCTAATAGCTTTATTATTTGTCGGAATAATTTGTGTGTTTATTCCACAGGATTCAAAAATTCGTATTAACGATAACAATATTTTATCTAAACTCGGTAGAATAAGTTACGGGCTATATGTGTACCACCTGATTTTTATCCATGTTATGTTTCAATTTTGTAAATTCTTATCCATTAAAATGGATGATGTATGGAGCGTTTTAATTTTTACTTTAATCGCACTTTTTTTCTCCATAATTATCGCCTCCATTTCCTATTTGTTTTTTGAAAAGAAATTTATGGAACTTCGGGAGAAATTTTATGGTGCACCAGCCTGACGACTTGAGCCTTCTAAAGTACTAAGGTAGGCACACGAATAAACAGCCGAAAAGTAGATTGTTTCTGACACAAAACACCTCTGCGGCCTTTGCGGGAATTGCCTCAATCAAAAAATAAAAAGCAAAAATTAAAAAACATTAAACGCCTCTGCGCCCTCTGCACATCTGCGTGAAACCCGCTACCCTACATAACACCTCTGCGTCCTCTGCACCTCTGCGGGAATTGCCTCAATCAAAAAAAATAAAAAATAAACAACATTAAACACCTCTGCGCCCTCTGCACTTCTGCGTGAAACTCACTACCCTACAAAACACATAACACCTCTGCGCCCTCTGCGTTAAACACCACACTCTATAAAATATAAAATAAAAAGCAAAAAATAAAAAACACAAAACACCTTTGCGCCCTCTGCACCTCTGCGCCCTCTGCGTGAAACACACACTTTACAATACACAAAATGCCGGGATTAAAAAAACCTTCCCGTTAAACGGAAAGGTTCACAAATTTGTAATTTTTCAGGCACCTAAACTCAAGGTTGAGCAGGGCCGGCACCGGCGCCAAACTCATTCTTCAACTGATCATCCAACCAGTCTGCCCATAAACCCGTATCATTCACACAAGTTATAGTCTCATTGTAGTCCATTCCGTTAATGTCGCGTTCGTAAGTTGCATACACCCAATCTTTATCAGGGGCGGCATTTGGAACTACAGTCAATTTAACTCCAAGGCTCTGGTCGCTTATTTCCATACAACGGCGGTAAAAATGTTCTTTGTTTGTTGCAGGAACGATCATCAATCCGCTGAAAATACGCAGATAGTGACGGCTGCTGCCATCGTTTTGGGGGTGACTCGATACAAACACTTCCAATTTGGCTGAGCCTTTGAAAATGTAGTATGCTTTGTTTGCTTCATTCCAGCAGGTTGCGGGATCAACACCCACACTTGTGATAAATTGTTTCACGTGGTCCAGAATTTCTTGTGGAGTAGCCATAAATTTTGTTTTTTTGGATTAATTAAAACGGAAAATTAATAATATTTTTTGAAGTAAAAAATATTCAATGCAGATTCGCTATTTATAGTGAATCTACCCTGAAAATTTTACAATGAGGAAATGTTTTTTTAATATTTCACTCAAACGTAATCTTCCCCACCACATATTTTTTTCCCTTTTCCGCATAAATGATTAATTCATCATTATTGATTTGTTCGGATACAATTGGGCGCATAATTACACCTGTTTCCTTATTGCTGAACAATGCACTTTTATTCCATTCGCCATCGGCCTGAATGCTTACCAAAGTTGCATAGGAGTTTTTCCCATCATAAGCGTAGATCTTTTCGGGATTTTTTTCATCCAGATTTTTTTCATTGTCATTAAAGATCAAATAAATCATATCATCTTTTACATGAGATGCATAAGATAAATAATATCCGGAGCTGGAAGCTTGTTTTTTTGGAATTTTAGTGGCCCATGCCACCGAATTATCCGGGTTAATATTAATTACGATAATGTCGTTGTAATGATAAGTAGTAGTGGTAGTAGTGCTGCCGGTAGTAGGATTTGTTGAGGTATGTGTGGTGATGTAATATTTTTCACCTATCAGTATTGCTCCGCCGTCTTCGCGCAATATAATTTCATCAAGATCGAAATTTGATAATTCAGCGCCCTTTTCCGCTTTATTATCAGAAACAAACAACTTCAAAAATTCTGTATCAAAATCTGTAATTCCTTTTGACAACACCGATTTTGTTTCGGGATCTATGGTCATAAAAAAAGTTCCCTTAATAGAAGCAGTTCCTTTTTCAGAATAAAATCCGGTGCAGACAATTTTGTCGTCATTTGTTAAAGTAAAACTACAATCAGTAATAAATTTTTCATCAAGTGATATTTTATATTCTGCTTTTTCTTTCCCGTTATTTCTGAAAGCTGTAAGAATATATTGATAGTTAGGTAATCCTCTTACTTTAGATTTCGCCTTTTCGGTAAATAATTTACCCAAAAAATAAAAGTTGCCGGCGTTATCTAAATTTACTCCTGTAATGCTATATAATTTTTCTTCGTAGGGTAATGTAAAATCAAGTTCCCATTTTTTCTCCATTTTATCACCAAAAACAGCAATACTTCCTTTAGTTTCTTCTTTGTTAGAACTAAACTTAACCGGAATTCCCGCCAGATACATCGATTTTTTAATATATCCCGGCAAACCATAAAATGCAAGTGTTTGTTCGTCATTGGAAAGCACATAATCAGCAAGCGCAATACTGCCATTGTCCGATTCCTGAATTGATTTTAATAAAACAGGATTACCTTTTGTGTTTAGCGTTTTTGGATCTACTTCATGGTAATAAACATTTGTTTTTTTTGTTTTTTTAATCTGTGTGCTTCCGAATAAATAGATCTTATCATGAAAATAAAATGGATTACTGTAATGCATGTCTTCGCCATCTATTTCATATTCATAATCCCTGATAGTGAGGAATTTTAATGTTTTATTGTATTTCTCCATAGAGATATTAAGACTATAAAATCCTTTTCTTGTATATCTTCCAAACACAAATCCTCCATCATCATAACCCACAACATCAAATACGGTCGAATTTTTAGGTTCTTCATATTGCTCGCTGAGGTCAACGTTTACCTTGTGCTGGGCAGAAGCAGTTAATGTAATTAACGTAAAAAGAATGGTAATTACACAATAATGTAATCGCTGTGATAGCGGCTGTAGTGAGGTTAGAATTTTCATAGTAGTGGTTTAGGTTGATTTGTTTTGGTAAAGATAAAATAAAATGGGAAAATTATATTTTATAGTGTATTTGTCAGGGCAAACCTGATATTTTGGATTGGAAAGATCATTTTTGACCAAGTTTTGACTATTACGAAAGATTTTCGATTTAGCGAAAAGGTTGTAGCTTCGTATTTACCCTCTTGATATAACAGGGCTTCCTAATTTTATTTAAATCTAGGATTAAATCGCAACGGGGAGAGAAAGCAGCGGCATTTATCTTATAAATAATAAGTTATAGCATTTCGGCTCTCCAATTTTATATAGATCTTTTATTTTCTCGTAGATCTATGCCGTAAATTTGCTAATTGCAACAATTGTACATATTAAATCCATTGTCTTCATACTTTTGCACGAAGTGGTTTGGGTAAAAAGAATTACAGTTTGAATACAATGTGAAAAAATAAATTAAACCCATTAGGCCACATTTAAACCCCAAACTTTATTTATTGTCGCCTAATTTTTTCGGCACTAATTTAAACGAAAATCAAACTGGTCTTTATTGCAAATAGGTTAGTGTATTTTCATTGCGCTTGCAATTTCTCAAGTTGCTTCACAAGGCTGTATTTCCCTGTTGCATCATTGATTATTGCGTAGTAAAGTCCTTCGGGAAGGATACTAACATCGATAGTGTAATTTTGCTACACATTTGTTGTTAGCATATTTTCGCCTTGCATATTGATGATCTGCATAGTATATGTTGAAGTATTATTTTCAGCTCCGGAAATATTAATATGCAATTGCGAGGAGGCAGGATTCGGATATAAACCCACAACAAAATCTAAGTGGTTATTGTCTATAACAATAATTTCCGAGTAGGCATGAGCTGCTGTTACTTTTAATCTGTAATAGTTGATTCCGTTGATGGGAATATCGTTGGAAAATGCAAAATCATTTTGTTCAACGTAAATGCTTGCCGGTTGCACCGAGCCTATTTTATTAAAAACAATTCCATCGCTGCTCCTTTCAACATCAAAATAATCTACATGCATGTTCGTGGCCGTTGTCCATCGCAGGAGATTGATGTTGTTGATATGTTCTCCCGTGAAAGATTGTAATTTTAATGGAAGTGGTATCGGGAAAGTAAAATTGTCGATATTCACCCAATCACCTAATTCTCCCATTGACATTAATACGGAAATAAATTCACCATTATTCGGTGCTACAAAAGTGGCGACGCGCATATTCCAAACGCCGAATGTAGGAGTAGGGCCGTTATATATCACTGCCCCCACTGCACCACTTACAGTTGACAGTCCCAATTGCACAGGATATACCGGAAAAATAGAATACACTCTGACTCGTCCTAAAAAAAGTTTACACATTATTACTAAAAATCCTACTACAAGT
>CAZXBG010000124.1:0-11752 GCA_964638865.1 uncultured Chitinophagales bacterium
GATCTTTTCGTGGTATTTTATACTGCTTTTCTACTGTAATTGGCATCAACGCATCAGTGAGGGTTCCTGTTTTTCCACAACCCTAAAAATACTGGATTTTCATCTTTAAGAGCCTCCCCTACTCCACATCCGGCCGCTTCCTCAAATTCTTCACAACCCCTTTTATTTTTTTCTCTTTAATACGTTTCTCTTTTACTGCCTTTGGAGTTTTGGTTTTAATGCGCTTTTTAACAGGCGTGAGCGCTTTATTTATGAGTTCGTGAAGCTTTTCAATGGTTTTATTCTTATTGCGCAACTGCGACCTGTCTTCATCACAAACTATGCGAATAAATCCATCTTCCTTTATTCGGTTGCTGAGTTTTACTAAAAGTATTTCTTTTTGATCAACCGATAAAATTTGCGAATTGGCAATAGAAAAATACAGCTCCACCTTGGAAGAAACCTTGTTTACGTTTTGCCCGCCCTTGCCTCCGCTGCGCACTGCCTTAAAAGAACATTCGGAGGTAAGATCAGGATTGATTTTCAATTTGGTAATTTTCAATTTGGTAATTTAGGACATTTTCAATTTGGTAATTTTCAATTTATTAATTTATTTTAGTAAGACTTAAAATGAAAGATTACTTTTACCATCAGGTTAAATCCAATTTCAAGCTATTGCACTGCGCTCCTCCCTACTGCCAATTAATAAATTGAAAACTACCAAATGCCATCACCCTCTCATTTTATCGAGCAAATCGCTCAAAATCACCGCTTCTTTTTTATCCAGTTTATTCAGATCATATTCAAATAATTTTATATCAACATCAATTTCTTTGAGTAATTTAATTCCTTTTTTGGAAAGTACTACATCTACTTGCCGCGCGTCGGTTTTGCATTTTTTTCGTTCAACCAAGGCTTTTAATGCAAGTTTGTCGACAAGACGAGAGGCATTACTCATTTTATCGAGCATACGATCAATAAGCAGATTTACAGTTGCAGGTTTTGGATATTGGCCGCGCAATATTCTCAAAATATTATATTGCTGAGGAGAGAGTTCATACTTTCTGAAAAACTGAATTTGACGGATACTTAACCAACTGGTAGTAAACATAAGATTCACCATCAGCTTGTGATATTCATCTTCAAATTTCGATTGTTTTATTTCATTCTCCAGATTCATGGCCGCTTAATTTAAATGTGAAATTAGAAATAACCCCGAAAAAGAAAACCGGCGAACATACATGCCGGTTTAAAAATTCTGAAAGTTATTACTGCTTTATAAATTGTTTTGTTGTCTTATTTCCGTTGCTTTCCACTAAAATAAAATAATTTCCTTTGGTTAGTTCTCTTACTTCATTTACAATAACAACGGTATTTGCGTCATTCACCTGGTATTGTTTGTTCATTAAAATAGATCCCTTTATATCAAAAATTCTTACAGAGGTAAGTCCGGTAGCGGAACCAAAGGAAACGGAAACATGATCGTTTACAAGTGATGGAAATATACTGATATCGGTTAATTCGCCTTCCCTGTGTGTTGGTGTAACAAAATCAAGCATAATCGACCTATCCGTCCAACCACCATCACATTTTGCCTGCACATATCCGATATAATGTGCACCCGGCACCAATCCTCCAACAATAACCACGGAATCCTGTGTGGGCACAGAGTATTGCATTCCGACAACATCAACACGTTTTAAATATAATTTGTATTTATGAGCGCCATAAAGCCATTTCCAGCCAATGGTAACTGAATTTGGTGTAATAAAATACAGGGCAGGATGTTCGGGTGGATCACATTGTTGTGGTTGTCCGTAAAATGCATAAACAATACCTTCTCTTTCCAGATCGCCGGAATATTCATCACCGGAAACAACGATATCATCAAATCCATCACCATTAATATCGCCGGCATTACAAAGATTTGTTCCCACCACTGAATTGCTGTCAGGCCCCTTAAAGGTCCAGGTTGGAATCCGCTGCGGCCCTTTTGGACCACCCAAATATAATTCCGCTTTCCCTGCATTTACAAGATCACCGTTATCATAATATTTTGACCCGACAAGCAGATCGCCATAACCATCGTGATTAATATCTCCTGCTTCATTTACGTTAAAAGCCCAACGTTCATCGTATTGAGTGCCTGTTGCAATCCAACCTATTTCTGAATCAAGACCAGAAGAACTTCCGTAATGCAGATGTAACTTTCCGGATTGATAAATTCCATTCGCATCAAATCTCGGCGCTCCAACCACTACATCATCATATCCATCGCCATTAATATCACCTGCTGTGGAGAGATTTATTGCATAAAATGAGGTGTCGCTTGCGCCTCCGGCAACCATAAAATCCGGAATTGCATCAGCTCCACCAATTCCGCCGTGAAAAGTACACAACATTCCATCACCAATCAGGAAAATATACCCGCCAATGTCGAGATCGTCGATACCATCTCCATTTACATCACCCGCTTTGTCCATAGAAACTCCGAGGTTTGCATCCTCTACAATTCCAACACATTGCATGGAAGGCGTTGCAAAAACGCCATCCGGATTGCCGTTAAATACCCAAAATTTACCTGCTTTGTTACCTAAATCACCTAAAACTTCATCGTCGTCCCAACCATGTGCGCCTACACAAATTTCATCAAATCCATCATGATTGAGGTCGCCTGCAAAAACAAGTGATTCTCCTAATTTTGCGCCCTTTCTATCTCCAACCATAGTCCATACAGCAATAGTATCAGCACCATCAGGACCACCCAAATAGAGGTACACTTTGCCCTCGTTTTTCTTAGTATTTTCAAATTGGTGCGATCCGATTAATATATCAGCATATCCATCATCATTAACATCACCTTTAATTGATACACATCTTCCAAACCCTGAACTATCGTGCTCACCATATTGAACCCAACCTGCAGTATCAGCCAACCCCGCAGCAGAGCCATAATAAATAAAAACAGCCCCTTCACCGGCAAACGCTTGGGTATATTCCGGCGCACCAATAATCACATCGTCATAGCCGTCGCCGTTAATATCACCTCCTCCATCAATCCAAAAACCAAATTCTGAATTGGCATTATCACCTTCCTTCAACCAATCGAATTCTTCCGCAACAGGCGGGACAATTAAACCCGTAAAAAGGACAGCGGTTGATATAAATAAAATAGCCTTCGTATAATTAAATCCCATACACCTTTTTCTTTATTCACTAAAGGTAAAACAAAAGTTACGGACTGCAGTAATGATTTATATCATTTTATCAACTATCACATTTGAGTTCAGTGTATTTAGAACACTACTGATAGCTGCAATACCCAATTTCTTCCGGCCTGCGGATAATACCCAATCATCTGATTTTCAACATTATCTGCAATATACCGGTATGTCCATGCATTACTTTCATATTCTTGATTCAACACATTTTGTGTAATAAAAGAAATATATAATTCCTGAACAACGGGAGTTTTTATTGTATAACTTAATTTGACATCGTTCAATAAATAGGGATCTATGGAACGCAAATCATTTTCGGTATTGTCGGCATATTGTTTACCAACAAATTTGCTGATCAATCCCAATTCAAAATGTTGTTCCCATTTCTTTTTTTCATTTTGTTTTAAAAGAAAAATATAATTTAAATTACTGTAAGCAACTACGGCAGGAGAAAATGCTATTTCTGTGTCTGTATATTCAAAGGGCAATTGCGAACCATCATCCCAATTATCAACATATTCGGTATAGGAGGTAATTATATTTTTACTAAAGGAAGTATTTGCATTCCAGGAGAGTTTTTGGTAAAATAATTTACTCCATGCCAACTCCACTCCTGTTCGGTAACTTTCCGGAACATTGGTTCTGGTATATGCACCAACATCATTTATTTGTCCGGTCAAAATTAATTGATCTCGATAATACATATAATAGGCATTCGCCATAAATTGCCATCCTTTAAATTGAATGCGTTCTCCTAACTCCACATTATATAAAATTTCGGGGGATGGTCTGCTTATTGGCGAAGATTCTACATAGTCATCACGATTGGGTTCTTTTCCAGATTTTCCAAAATAAATATAGGCATTTGCATTTTTATTATGCAACCAGGTAATTCCGATTTTAGGATTAAAAAATAAAAGATCAACATTTTGTTGCACCGAATTTCCGAATTGATCAGCACCTAAAAATGTATAATTTATTTGTCGCGCCTGTGCATCGGCTAAAAATTTAAATTTCCTTAAATCAAAGGATAACTGCGCAAAAATATTTCCATCTTTTTTTGTTGCATCATTATTATACCAGGTATAATCAAATCCAAATGGAGTAGCATATTCCGCCCAAATTATTTTACCGAAATGGTTCCCATTCAAATAATAATAAGCGGCACCTGCATTTAAGGAAATATTATTTATTAATTCTCCAGTGTATTGCAGATATGCCCCGAGATAATCGTTATCGAGCCATTTTTGCGTGATCATATCTGTCTCAAAAATAGTATCTGAATTAAGTATGAAAGGGGTAGCGCCGTAATCTCCAAACCCTTGTGCTTCCTCCAGTTGTTCATAGTATCCTGACCCTTTGGTGTAATTAAATGTGAGATCGATTTTAGAATAATAATTCAAGTAAAAATGATTGTGCCATTGGTAATGCGTTTGAACATAATTGTCTGTTTGATTTTTGTAGGTATATGGATTATATGTTCTGTTAGTATCCAATATTTCTACCGGAACACCTGCCCACGATTGATAAGTATGTTCTTCTCCGGAAAATACATTTAATTCGGATGCATAATTTTTCGATGCGAATGCTGTTGTCAGAAAAAAGGAAGCAAGATCAGCATGCGAACGATCAATAAATCCATCCGCATCAACCTTAGATGCACGACCCTCAAAATACCAGTGATCTTTTATTTTACCGGAGCCAAATGCTGCGGATATTTTTGATAAATTAAAAGAACCTACTGAAGTATTTATTTTTGCGTAGGGTTTAGCTTCCAGTTTATTCGTAAATATATTTATGGAAGCGCCAAAGGAACTAATTCCATAAGTGGAAGTTCCAATTCCGCGTTGTATTTGAATATCATCCACACTGCTTGCAAAATCGGGAAGATCGACCCAATACGTTTGTTGACTTTCTGCATCGTTATAAGGCACTCCATTAATGGAAATATTTACACGTGTGGCATCTGATCCGCGAATGCGAATGCCGGTATAACCAACACCATTTCCGGCATCTGAAGTTACCACAGCGGAGGGAGTTGATTCCAAAAGAAATGGCATATCCTCCCCAAAATTATTTTTATTTAATTCGGCACCTGAAATATTTGTAAGGGTAACCGGAGAATTATTTTCAACACGAGAAGCTGTGATTGTTACCGTTTGAAATAGATTAATAATTGGCTCCATGTAAAGAATAATATTGCAATAAGAAGGATTAACTCCTTTACACTGATATTTCATGGAAGAATCCACTTTTTGAAACGCAATATGATCTAAAAATATGTCGAATGCTAAATTTTTTGTCGCCATATTAAAATCACCCATTTCGCCTGTAAAAATAACGGTATCTAATTTTGAAAATAATACTTCAACATTGGGGATCGGTTTATTAGTAAAAACATCGATAACTGTTCCTGAAATATGGGTTTGAGCAAAATTATTTCCGATAAAAAAAACGGAGATCAATAAAATTAAAAGTCCACGTTGCATACTAAAAATTTAATAAATAAATTCCTGCAAATGGAGCCTCTGCAAAAGGAAGAAAATTGTTGATCCTCAATCCCTACCCGGAATTACCCGGCCAGGTTCGATGGGTTTAATCTCAGTCATCAGCCACAACTGACAACACCCCATGAGATGGTGCAAAAGTAATACTATTTCAGAACATATTGCTACTGCTTAATTCGAGATAACCTAACACGGTATTCATCCTGTTTTCAACAGAGCCATTGAGTTCAATAAATCGTTTGCGGTATTGTATCAGGTGTTCTTTATGTATTTGATAAAGATCGTCCCTCCTTGTTTCATCCTCCCGCAAAGGATCGGCTTCCCATGGAAAATCGGGGGCACAGAGAAAGTACATTTCCGGTGTTCTGTCGGCAAAGGCATGCGTCAACCAAAGATCACATTGCTGAAATTTATCTTCGCACCAAATTTTTATTGTTAAAAGGTCGGTATCACAAATTAAAACAGGTGGATGAAGCGATTTAATTTTTTCCTCCTCACTCATTTGCAGCATTGCTATGCTGCAGAGATCTTCATAAGTATAATTACCAGTAAGATTATTTATAAAAGCTCTGGAAACCTCCTGCACATGTGGAAGATTTAAATACCCTGCAAGTTTTTCCACTAAAGTGGTTTTTCCTGTCGACTCCGGCCCGGTGAATACTATTTTGCGCATCATTTTAAAACTAATTTATTTTGCAATTTACGATACCAGGAAATAAATCCTGCAAATGCCAATAATGTAAATATACAATATTGAAATGAACTTAAACATAATCCTTTACTAAAAAATAAAGGAATACAAATAGCATCGCCCATGATCCAAAATATCCAATGCTCAATTTTCTTTTGTGCCATCAAGATCATTGCAATAAAAAATAAAGCTGTTGTGATGCCATCCCAGTAAGGCACAACAGAATCGGTGTAGGTGTCCAACAGATAACCGATTAAACCTCCTAACAAAAAAGCGGCAAATAAATACAGCAGATTTACCGATAGTTTGTTGTATGTAATTTCTGCTTCTTCCTTATAAGTTATATTGGAATCTGCATTTAAAAGGCCTGAATCAATTTCTTGTCCGCTGCGGTTTAATTCGGGATGTTGCATTTTACCGCCGTGTTTCCAGTAATACCAACCGTAAAGACTTACAATAAAATAATAAAAATTGATACCTGCATCGGCATATAACTTCACTTCCAAACAAATATAAACATAGAGCAACACGCTGATAATGCCTACCGGATAGACCAATATGCTTTCCTTTTTTGCATACCAAACACTCATAATTCCGGTAATAACCGCAATTATTTCGGGAACCGTCATCAACAAAAAGGAATCATGCAAACAATCCTGCAACTGCATAGGCATAAAAAAACAAAGCTGCAACATATAGTGCAGCCTTGCGAATTAATTAGTTAAATATAAAGTTAATTTCCACCAAAAACATCTTGTAACAACTGTGAAACCTGATGTTCAATATCTGTTCTAATCTTCATTTCTTCCTGCCCTACTAATATAAATAATCCATCTAAACCTTTATTAGTGGTATAATCGGCAAGATCAGTATTTACATCGTCTGTAAAAGGAATGGAGTTATAAAGATCAATTACATCCTCCCAAATTTGCTGTGCACCTACTCCTTCCAGTGAATTTTGAATATCCGGTTTAAAGGCATCATATAGTCCGGTGAAAGTATTTACTCTCAGATAATTGGTAGCTGCGGTATCAGCACCATTCAATATATTAAGTGCATCATCAAAAGTAATATTAGTTATTGCATCAACGAAAATCGGTTTTGCTTCATCGGCAGCATCTTCTGCAGCGCGATTAAGTGAAACGATAAATTCGTCTATTAATTCATCTCCGCCCGGAATTGCACCCACTACGGTTTGCACAATTCCCGCTTCTTCCGGAAACAATATGGAAATGTCCGGATTTAAAAAATATCCATCTAAAGAAGAACCTTTTGTAACAGCGGTATCGGTACCAACAGTTAATGCTTCTTTTAATGCGGCAGCAATATCATCATCACCCAAAATACCATCCAGATTTAGATCCTCGCAGGAAATAAAAACGGTAGAAAGAGCAAATGGAACTAAAAATAAATAGTGGAGCTTCTTCATAATGTTAATTTCAACGCTAAGATAAAATATCGTGCCATAAAAAAGTTCCTCTTACACACAATAAAGAAATACTTAAAAAATTAATTAACCGTTTTTTACGGAAACTGTTAAAATATGTCTTTGGGCTTGAAACGATAGCAGGATAATTTTGTTGTATTAATTGAAGTATGAAGAGCAGATCGATAATAATCTCTCTTATCACAATCGGAACTATGGTTGTCTTAAGCGAGTCTTGCAAGCACACACCCATTGATTTTATGGAGGATATTGTAGATACTCCTAACATTATTGACACAACCGGAGGTTCAGATACCATTGATTACTCAAACTGTGATCCTGACACGGTCTACTTTGAAAACGATATTTTTCCAATACTCATTTCCAATTGTGCAATTAGTGGTTGTCACGATAATGCAACGCATGAAGAAGGAATAAATTTGAGTTCTTATACAAAAGTGATGTCGAGTGATGTTGTTGATATCTCTGATCCATGGAACTCTGAATTAATTGAAAAAGCTACAGACAATGATCCTGACGACATAATGCCTCCTCCTCCCATGAGTCCTTTATCCAATGCAGAAATTGATCTGATAGTTTTATGGATGGAACAAGGGGCTCTAAATAATGCATGCACCGATTGTGATACTACAACGGTAACCTTTGCAGAAACTATTATGCCGATTTTGGATGCATATTGCACAGGTTGTCACGATAATTCAAGTCCTTCGGGAAGTATAGATCTCACCTCCTATCTCGGAACCGGTTCAAATGATGGAATTTATGACGTTGCTGCGGATGGAAGACTGTATGGTGCAATAAACCATGATGCAGGATTTGAACCCATGCCACCAGGTGGCACCAGACTACCGGATTGTTTAATTGATCAAATGCGAATATGGGTTGAGGACGGTTACCCCGACAACTGATTACAATCACCACAATTTTTGTACCTTTTTGAAATTATAAACGTATCTCATTGTTAGTTATGATGTAAGATTTATTTGAGGTCAGGTTAGAAAATAGAAAGTAGATAATGTAAAAATTGAAATTATGAAAAGGTTCATTTATGTCGCAGCAATAATCATTATTATACCAATTATAGTAGAATCTTGTCAGCACAATACTTTAATTGACCTGACAAATCCTTCTGTATCAGAAAACTGCGATCCGGATACTGTATATTTTCAAAATGAAGTGCTTCCGCTTATTATTTCCAATTGTGCTAAGAGTGGCTGTCATACCAGTGCAGGTGGTGGTGAAGAGGAAGCAAAGGACCTTTCTTCCTACGAAGCAATCATGAACAGCAATTATATTGATCCATTTGATGCTAATAGCAGCAAATTAATTGAATCAGTTACTGATGGTGGTGGTGAAAATATAATGCCGCCTTCTCCAAATGAACCTTTATCATCGGCGCAGGTTACAATATTAACAACCTGGATCAACCAAGGTGCCCGAAATAATGAATGCAGCGGCGGTTGCGATACAACAAATGTTACCTATTCAGGAACAATTGCTCCATTAATGAGTAGCTATTGTAATGGATGTCATGGAGATAGTGGTAACTCAACAGGTATTAACCTGACAAGCTATTTAGATAGTGGATCAGACGACGGAGTTAAAACAGTAGCACAAGATGGCAGGTTGTGGGGCTCCGTAAACCAAGATGCCGGTTATAGTGCCATGCCTCTTGGTGGCAACAGATTACAAGAATGTAAAATTGATGAACTCAGAATATGGTTGGATAATGGATATCCAAACGATTAATAAAACAAAAAAAATGACAACTAAATCGAAATATCTTTTATTTATTGCTGCAGGTTTGCTGTTTGCAGGTAGTTTCTTTTCTTCCTGTTATTACGATAATAATGAAGAATTATACGGCACAATTATTTGTGATACAGTCGATATGTCATATACTGCTGATATATTACCAATTCTCGAAAATTCTTGCCTTACCTGTCACAGTGCTACCAGTGCGGGAGTTTTAGGTGGTGGAAACAACCTGGAAGGGTTCGACAATTTAAGTAATTATATTGTTCCGGGAGATGCGCTAAACAGCACCTTTTATGCTTCCGTAGAATGGATTTCCGGAACTTCATTTATGCCGGTTGGTGGTGAGAAGTTAAGCTCTTGCGATATCGCAAAGATTAAAAGTTGGATAAATATGGGAGCAACAAATAATTAATTGTTCTCGACAGACTTACACCAGTTCTTAACTGTAATCATTATCTTTGGGTCTTTATTTTATTTCCATTCAGGATTTAATTAAGCACCCAAAGTATTTTGTTTTACCCTTCCCAAATTTCCATTTCAAAAATTAAACATTTAACCGGTCATACTGCCGGTATTTTTTGTTTGGGGGAAGGTCTTGATCCAAACACCGTTATATCAGGTGCCGGCGATGGCATTGCAGCGCAATGGGAACTCGATGGAACTAACAGTGCTAAAGGATTGACGAGGATACAGGGAAGTATCTTTTCCCTGTATTACCATCAAAATTTCCAACTGCTTTTTACGGGAAGTTTAGAGGGGATTATGCACATCATAAACCTCGATAAAAAAGAAGAACTCCCTCAAATTAAACCGGATGGCTCTACCATTTATGATATTGCGCCGGTCAACGATAACACACTTGCACTTGCATGCGCAAGTGGATATGTTTTTCTTTATGATATAACCAGCAGTGCAATTATTAATACCATAAAAGTTAGTGACAAAAGCATTCGAAATATTTCTTTTTCGCCATTAAATAATGATATTATTTTCGCCAGTTCTGATCACAACCTCTATGTATATGATAAAATAGGATTTAACCTAAAACACATCTTATCAGGACATCTGAATTCTGTTTTCTGTTCTGCATTTTCCGGTTCAGGCGAATATTTGATCTCCGGTTCAAGAGATGCCCAACTTATAATTTGGGATTGCACTAAAAATTATGAGCAGGTTAAATCCCTTCCTGCGCACATGTTTACCATTAATGATATCAAAATGAGTCCTGATGGAAGGTTATTTGCAACAGCAGGACGCGATAAACACATTAAAATATGGGATGCAGCCAATTTTAATCTGCTTAAAGTGATAGATCATGAAAAATTCGGGGGACATATCAACTCCGTGAATAAGTTATTTTGGAGCAACTGGAATAACTCTTTAATTTCGTGCAGCGATGACAGGACTGTAATGGTTTGGGAGATCAAAATTGAAGATCACGAAACGGAATTGAAGCCTTAGTAAAAATTGCGAATTGAACCTATTACCGGACACCATTTTAAGAACAAGCAACCACAAATGATACTTACCGACAAAGAAATTGAAAAGGAAATTGCAAAAGGCAATATATTAATTGAACCTTATCGCGCAGATTGTTTGGGAACAAACTCCTACGATGTGCATTTGGGAAGATACCTTGCGGTTTATAAAAACCATATTCTCGATGCAAAAAAACACAACGAAATTGAGGAGATTATTATACCTGATGAAGGAATTGTAATACATCCCGGCATTCTATATTTAGGGGTAACAGAAGAGTATACCGAAACGCATGCGCAAGTTCCATTTTTGGAGGGCAAATCGAGTGTTGGTCGTCTGGGGATAGATATTCACGCAACAGCCGGTAAAGGTGATGTAGGATTTTGCAATACCTGGACCCTGGAAATCAGCTGCAGTCAGCCGGTGAGAATTTACGCAGGTATGCCTATCGGACAACTCATTTATTTTGAAGTTAAGGGTGAAATAGGAAATTACTACAATAAAAAAGCAAATGCAAAATACGTTAACCGAACTATTCGACCGGTAGAAAGTATGATGTTTTTGAATAAGTTTTAAGACTTTAACCCTGAAGTCATAAGCACTGTATACAAAATGCAAAGTCAGTGTCTTCACACCATTAAAATAAACTAGCCGTGAGACGCTGCCGATC
>CAZXBG010000125.1:0-9038 GCA_964638865.1 uncultured Chitinophagales bacterium
ATTGTAGGTTAAAAGAGTTGCCACGAATGCACGAATGAACAGCCAAAGGGTATAGTTTGTTTGTATTCTAAAATTTTTTTTTTATTCGTGTATTCGTGGCTTATTTTTTTTATCCGTATTGTAGGTTAAAAGAGTTGCCACGAATGCACGAATGAACAGCCAAAGGGTATAGTTTGTTTGTATTCTAAAATTTTTTTTTTATTCGTGTATTCGTGGCTTATTTTTTTTATCCGTATTGTAGGTTAAAAGAGTTGCCACGAATGCACGAATGAACAGCCAAAAGAAGGGTTGTTTATTCTTTAAAATTTACTTATCTTTTATACGTGGACCTGACTGCCGTCAGCAGGTGCGTGAACGAACAGCTAAAGAGAGGTTTCTATTTCTTTAAAAATTCCTCAATCGCCGGAGCAGCAACAATACTTTTTTCCTCCAAAACAAAGTGGCCCGCATCCTCATACCGAACAACCTCACAGTTGTTAAATTTCTCTTCAAAACCAAGTAAATACTTTTCAGTAATAAACTGATCCTTCATCCCCCATATTAATAAAACAGGTTTGGAAGATATTCGATCCAATTTATTCCAGATACTTTGAAACCAATCCTGATCTTTTAATAACGATTTTGCAAATGCAACAGTGCCATTTCGCTCGGAGGGTTTCGAAAATGGTTTTAAAAATTGCTGATGAATTTCTTTAGTCAAACGCGACCTTTCACCATAAGCAGCAGGAAGAATATATTTAGGGGAAAAATTAAATTGTTTATATAAAAATGGCAACAAAGGACTACCCAATATTGTTTTCATTTTTTTAAATTCCGGTTCTGAACCGATACTTCTGCACCAGGTATTTAATATAATAAGTTTATTTATTTGTTCAGGATTTTCCACAGCATAATTTAAACCGATTGGTCCACCAAAATCATGAACAAGTAAATTGAAATTTTTAATTTGAAGATGGTCTATGAACTTTCCTAAAGTTGCAGCGTGATTTTGTGTGCTGTAATCATAATCAGCAGGTTTATCACTCAATCCAAAACCAATATGGTCCATAGCTATGCAACGAAAATTTTTGGATAGATAAGTGATCGCATGTCTGAACTCAAAACTCCAAGAAGGAGTACCATGCACAAATAACAAAACATCTCCTGCACCTTCATCTATATAATGCAACTTCGCGCCATTTACATCGAAGTATTTATGTGCAAAAGGGTACTCTTTAGTATCAAGCCAATCGATATTCATATTGTATATTTTTGAATGAGATGTTTTTTTATCTTTTTGAGGGAAAATAATGATTCATCCAACAAAAAGTGATTTACCAATCCATCAATGGTTGCAAAATATAACTTTGCCTCCAACGCAGGATTTTTATATTTAAGTTTTTTAAAATTAATAGTAAGCGTGGAAAGTACCAACAATAAGTTTGGTTCATAGATTTTGTCCATAAAACTTTTAACAGTATTCTGCATGCGTATGGAGTGAAACAATTTCCAATACTCTTTGTTGTGTTCCACCAGATCAAAAGTAGTTTCAACATGTTTTGCAATTGCCTTTCCCGGGTCTTTTTCACTGGTATAAGACGCCATGGACGACTGAATTTCTCCTAATCCCTTATTCAGAATCTCTAACAAAAGATTCTCTTTGGAAGAATAAAAATTATACATCAATCCTTGCGCAACACCCGCTTTTTTGGCGATCATGGCGATGGAGGTATTGCCGTATCCAGTGGAAGCAAAGAGCTGCAGGGCAACTTCTGCTATATGTACTTTTTGATTCGTTTTCATAATGAATGAACGTTCATTCACAAAGATAAATTACTTATTTTGATTTCACCAAATCTTTTATAACTATTTTTGTTTACCTATCAAACCGAGATGCGTAGATTTGAAATTATCCGGATATTTAAGCCCGTAACCGAATACGCTGTCCATACTGCTATGTGCGAATAATATTAATCCGATGAACTGTAATTCGGGATTTGTAGAATATAATCCAATGAGATAAATAAATATTCCCGTTAATTTATGATGAAATAGGTTGTAGGTAAAAGCTCCCGTTTTGGTATTTATTAAATAACCCAACATGCTGATATCAGGAGTTAATAAAAGCCCCCAAAACACCAAGCCTTTAAAATCGAGTTGCCAATAAAATAAAAATACTGCTAATAAAAACATAGCTGCTTCTTCCAGTTTGATCAGATTTTTCATGCTAAATGTTTTTTGTGTGTATGGCTTTAATAAAATCAGTGATGATATAGGCTATCAGTTTTCCTGTTTTATTATCTACCTGTTTATGAGCCAGCACCGGTGCACCTTCTGCAATATGTAAATAAGCAGCATTTAAATTTTCAGCACAGAACCAAACATATTTTCTTACATCCACAGGTAGCATGCCACTCGGTGTTCTGGCACTCACCGGAACATTCTGTATGGAATCGAGATCTATTTCAATTCCAACACTTTTATCATCTCCCCCAAAAAAATTGAAGCAATTGCGCAACGCATCGTAATAATTAATTGATTCTTTAACAAAAATATCATCGTAGGTTACATACGATAATCTGTTTGAATGTTGGCGAAACAGATCCAGTGCAAAACTGATATTATACGATTCATGTAATCCGAATACAACATATTTATGTAAATGATTTTCTTCAAACGCGAAATGAAAACCATTGCCACTATGCCTTCCCGTCATAGGGCGCATATCGCTGTGAGGGTCGCAATTTATTACATTGATGCTTTCAGCATTATTTGCCAGACTTACACCTTTTATAATCGGATAGGCATTATTGTGTCCGCCACCAATTACAATTGGAATTTTACCTGCGGTAATAATATGTTTAATGATTGTAGTAACCCTTTCATCAACCTGTTCCACTAATTTTCGCGCTTTAATAATATCTGCTTCCAATTTATAATTTAAAGTGGATGCCATTTCCATCAAATCATCAAAATATACATGCCCGAGAATTAATATTTCCTCTCCCGATAAAAATTGATTGCTCTGCATATTAATAAGAAAATCCAAACTCGGTTTCCAGGCCGCATAAGCACCACCACGACCATAATTTGCACGAACACCGATGTCCTCAGGCAAACCCAAAACAACAAACATAGTTGTAGAGGCTTTTAATTCATCAACCCAATTTCCCGCATCTGATATTGTTTTTACAAGATCACCAAGTTTTTTTTCTCCCTGCCTATGGCGAATACGCGAATTTATTTCATTCGCACTATAAATTATTAATTGATCTTGCATTTTAAATTTATATTTAAGGAAGAGTTTTTACCTAAATCAAATACTATAATATTGATCACCACATCGTTCCATTATCACATTTCCCCCATTCGTAAATTTTCCCCTTAATACATTTCCCCCATTGGTTCATTTCCCCATTGGTACATTGGTACATTTACCCATTGGTACATTTTCCCATTAGTACATTTCCCCATTATTACATTTTACAAATGAATCACCTCACCATACGCAGCAGCAGCAGCTTCCATAACAGCCTCACTCATTGTAGGATGCGGATGTATCGACTTAATAATTTCGTGACCCGTAGTTTCGAGTTTGCGCGCAACAACAATTTCAGCAATTATTTCTGTAACATTTGCACCAATCATGTGTGCACCTAAAAACTCACCATATTTAGCGTCAAAAATTACTTTAACAAATCCTTCGGGAGCACCTGCAGCTTTTGCTTTTCCGCTTGCAGTAAATGGAAATTTTCCCACTTTTAATTCATAACCCGCAGCAATTGCAGCAGCTTCTGTCATACCCACACTTGCAATTTCAGGTGAACAATAAGTACATCCCGGAATATTATTATAATCAATTCCCTCTGGTTTTAATCCTGCAATTGCTTCAATGCAGGTAATTCCTTCCGCACTGGCAACATGTGCCAATGCAGGTCCGGGAGTTACATCACCAATTGCATAATATCCATCCACATTTGTTTTATAATATTTATCAACGGTAATTTTTCCTTTATCCGTTTTAATTCCTGTTTCTTCCAAACCAATGTTTTCAATATTGGCAACAACACCCGCAGCACTTAAAACAATATCGCATTCAATAATCTCTTCTCCTTTTGAAGTTTTAATTTTTACCTTGCAACCATCACCGGAAGTATCAACAGCTTCCACACTTGCTTCGGTCATAATTTTAATTCCTTGTTTTTTAAAATTACGTGCGAGTTCTTTCGAAATTTCCTCATCTTCCACAGGAACAACGCGACTCATAAATTCAACTATAGTAACATCTGTTCCTATCGAATTATAAAAATAGGCAAATTCAACTCCAATCGCTCCTGCGCCAACCACAACCATTTTTTTAGGTTGATTCGGTAAATTCATTGCATCGCGATAACCAATCACTTTTTTACCATCCTGTTTCATGGTTCCCAATTCTTTTGACCTTGCACCGGTTGCAATAATGATATGTTTTGCAGTGTGTAAAGTTTTAATTCCCGCTGCATCTGTCACCTCTATATTTTTTCCGGGTTTTAATATTCCGTTGCCTTGAATTACTTCAATTTTATTTTTTTTCATTAAAAAAGTAACACCCTTGCTCATGGCATCAGCCACATCGCGACTGCGTTTTATCATTACCGGAAAATCCGCCTGGGGTTCTGCTGAAATAATACCATAAGCAGATGCATGTTTCATATAATCGAATACATTGGCGCTTTTGAGCAATGCTTTGGTTGGAATACAACCCCAGTTAAGACAAATTCCACCCAATTCTGCCTTTTCTACAATGGCAACCTTCATACCTAACTGTGAAGCCCTAATAGCAGCAACATAGCCACCGGGACCGCTTCCTAACACAATAATGTCGTAATTCATGATTCCTTAATTTTTGGTTTTTCGAGCTGCAAAGATACGCAAACTGCCTGTCCCGACAAACAGAAAGCGATCATGGCCATAAAATTAATGTCCGCTTTTTGGGCGTGCCCCCTGATGCCAAAAACCGGATGTAAACCCATATAATTCCGCTCCGTCAGGGGTCGGGCTATACACTGCAACTCCTCTCCCGATAAATATCGGGATGCGGGGTTTCCGTTGCTATCCCTCACGCGGATTATTTCATAAAAAATAAAATATTAGTGCTTCACTATTATGAAACAAATAAATATAACATTTTAGAGGTGTTTTTAACTGCTTTGCTATAATAATGTAATAAATAAAATCAGAATCCTTTTATATCCTCAAAAATTTCTATATTTAACAATTAAAACATCAATCCTCCTCTTCGTCCTTCTCAGTGTTATAATCCTAAAAACAAATGCACAATACGCCGAATTTGCAATCCCTGAATCTGAAATGTGGATTACAGAATATAATGCAAACCGACCCCATAAGCATATTATCATTTTGTAGTTAATGTTGATACAATTATAGAAGGAACTCCCTATCATAAAATGATACGTATAAAGATAAAGGAAGTGGGAACCCCTTCTTTTACAATTACTACAATCGGTTATTTTAATCAAACCGCAGGTTTAACTACCGCCTGGGATTCTATTACCGGCGAAATATTACCTTATTTTAATTTGGACGCCGAAGTAGGGGATACACTGTCTAACCCTATTTATTATGGAATAGAAAATGTAGATTATCCCAAATTTCGTCAATTCGAAATTGATACTATTTATGATACCATAATCAGTGGAGCCACCTTAAAAATGTTTTCCGTAACCTACTTAAATTACGAATGCGCTGATCCATATGCATTTTTCTGGAAAAAATCGGATTTCTCGGTTATCCGCTGCAGTGGTTTAATCTCGACGCCTTCGATGGAGATTTTCCTGGAGGTTTAAGGTGTTATCAGAATGATGATCTGGGACTTGTAAAATTTGTTGAGGAAGATTGCACCTATTTAGAAACAAACATAATGGGATTCCAAAATGCAAAAATTGCTATTTATCCAAATTCGGCAAACGATATAGTTAATTTGGAAAATGTGTCTGGTCAATTATTTCATTTCACTTTGTTTTCCATTACCGGAATTCAGTATCCAATTCAAAATATTTCGTATTCAATTAATCAAACAAATATTGTTATTTCTAATTTACAAAGCGGAATGTATATTTTATACATGCAGGATGAATTCGGAGCTGTGAACGCAAAACCTTTTGTTAAATTATAAAACAACGAAATTTGAATAATCATCTTGCATTTTTCCACGCATTATTCATATTTCACGTTATGAATAATGGGGTTGCTTTGGGGTAGGTTGAAGAATTAATGTCCAATTGGATATTACACGCATGATTTTGAATTTGTAATATTTGTAGAGACGCAATGCATTGCGTCTCTACAAATATTACAAATTCAAAATAGATGTTCGAATTTAAAAAAAATAGATCTTCAACAGATAACATCCGCGAAAGGGTTTAAAAAATCTTTGTATATTTATTTAAAATTAACTCCAAATGAAAATACGTATGTATTGTGCCTCTATTTTAATCAAAACACAAACCTTCAACTAATTTTCCTAACTGCCTCTCCCCATTCAAAATAAAGTGCATCAGCAGCAACCAATTTCATTTTTGGTGAAAATATGGATGGCTCTCGCTCATTTTTCTTCAATTCTTCCATCGTAAATAATCCTGCGCCAATTCCTGCTAACATAGCTGCTCCTTTTGCCGTTGATTCTAAATTTTTGGGTCTGATAACTGGAATCTGCAATTGATCACTTTGAAATTGCATCATCCAGTTATTTGCCGATGCGCCGCCGTCAACTTTTAATTCTTTTAAGGTAATTCCGGAATCTTTTTTCATGGCATCAAATACATCGCGCACCTGATAACATATTCCTTCCAAGGCAGCACGCACAATATGATTTTTATTTGTTCCTCTGCTTAATCCCGTTAAACTTCCTTTTGCATACATATCCCAATGCGGTGCTCCAAGGCCCGTAAATGCAGGAACAAAATAAACTCCTCCGTTATCGGGAAGCGATGCGGCCATTTCTTCTGTTTCTTCTGCAGAAGTTATGATCTGCAAATTATCTCTTAACCAATGAATAACTGCTCCCGCAATAAATACACTGCCTTCCAAGGCATATTCTATTTTATTATTTATTCCCCATGCAATAGTGGTTAATAATTTTGATTCCGATAACCGAAAATCAGCACCTATGTTCATCAACATAAAACATCCTGTTCCATAAGTGTTTTTAGCAGATCCTTTTTCAAAACAACATTGTCCGAATAATGCTGCCTGTTGATCTCCTGCAACCCCTTTTATCGGAATTTCTTTTCCATTAATATTTGCAAAACCAAAATCATCAACGGAATTTTTTACCTGTGGTAATATTTGGACAGGTATATTTAATAATTTTAATAATGTTTCATCCCATTCCATTTTTTTAATATCAAATAACATGGTTCTCGATGCATTGCTCACATCTGTTGCGTGAATTTTGCCGTCGGTAAGTTTCCAAATCAGCCAGCTATCAATAGTGCCAAATATTAAATTTCCTGCTTCTGCTTTTTCTCTGGCACCATCCACATTGTCGAGTATCCAATTGATCTTGGTTCCGGAAAAATAAGCATCTATAATTAATCCCGTAGTATTTCGAATATATTTTTCATGACCATCCTGTTTGAGGTTTTCACAAAATTCGGCAGTTCTTCTGTCCTGCCAAACTAGGGCATTATAAATTGGTTCGCCGGTAATTTTATCCCAAACAACGGTAGTTTCCCGTTGATTCGTTATTCCAATCGAAACAATATCCTCCGGTTTTATTCCGGAGTTTTTAATCACAGTTTGTATAGTAAATAATTGTGTCTCCCAAATTTCATTAGCATTGTGTTCCACCCATCCCGGTTGCGGAAATATTTGTTCGAATTCTTTTTGCTCCTTTGTTATTTCTTTTAAATTCTCATCAAAAAGAATTGTCCTGGAGGAAGTGGTGCCCTGATCAATTGCTAAAATATATTTCATCCCGCTTAATTTTTTAATTTCACTTGCATAAGTACGGGCTGATGATCGGAGAACTCAAAATTTGTATTAATCGTTTTTATTTTTTGTAATTCGATGTTTGGAGAGATCAGATAAAAATCTATTACCGTTTTAAATGTTTTATCATTTAAAGGAGTTTCTAAATGTCTGTTGGTTGGAACATCAGGATCATAAGCCCAGAGCCAGTTCTCGGGTGTATAATCAAAACTCATGGCTGGTGGCATAAATCCATCGTAACCTCCTATCGGCTCGAAAAAATCGTGTTTAAAGTTTGGGGGACATTGATTCCAATCGCCACCGGCTATAACATAATTTCCTTTTTTATATTCTTCTTCCACATAATTTTTAAGAAAATTCATTTCTGCATTTTTAATTTCACCCGTCTCGTCATACGCGGAATTATGGGTATTAATTATAATTAATTCTTTGCCATTTGACATTGGATAACGCTGAGCCAAAAAACATCTGTCGAGAAAAAATATTCTCGTTGGCCACGGGAATTTTCCCGGATACTGATATCGCTGTGATTCAGTAGGTTGATATTTTGAATAAGTTGCAACTCCGCCTGTTACTTTTCCCATAGGATTGGTATAAGGAACAGGAACAAAATTAACATCATAATTTAATCCAAAACTCGCAGAATAATCTTTTAAGGAATGGAAAACACTGTCGTATTGATTTATGGAATAACTTCTAGACGAATTAACATCAATTTCCTGTATCAGAAAAAAATCAACAGAGTCGTTTGAGGATATCATTTTTAGCTGTCCCTCAAAATTTTTATCCCATAATGGTCTTGGTGCTCTTACCATTTTTCCTCCATCATAAAAAAAATCACTTTCTTTTCCTAAACCGCCATAACCAATATTCCAAATCATGAGATTTATAATGGAATCAATATCGGACAACATAATCCCCTTGCCATCGATACTTATTTTTTCTTTTGTTTCCGGAATCGGTTTATATTCCGTAATTGTTCCATATAGAATTACACCAATAAGATACAGTGCAACTATAAGCACAAGTAAAAGGATAATGCGGATCGATTTTTTTATATATTTCAT
>CAZXBG010000125.1:9138-11752 GCA_964638865.1 uncultured Chitinophagales bacterium
CGTGAAGGTAAAAGTTTTACCTTATATTTATGCCAACTTACTATAAAGTAATTATGATACATTCTACATATGATTGGAAGAATAATAAGGGTCAGCCTATTTTTGCGCAGCGCTGGTTGCCGGTGGGTAAACCTGCTGCTGTAATATGTCATGTGCATGGGCAAAGCGATCACAGCAGCAGATTTGAGCACGTGGCTGCTTTTTTTGTTGATCATAATATCGCTTTTTTAGGGGTAGATCTTATTGGTCATGGAAAAAGTGCCGGTGCGCGAGGACATGTTAGGTCATTTAGTGAATATACGGAGTCGGTGGATATGTTATTGGAGGAAGCAGAAAAATTATTCCCCGGAATTCCTGTTTTTGTTTATGGACATAGTATGGGAGGAACTATTGTTTTACATCATTCTTTTTTGACCACAAGAAATATTAAAGGATATATCGTTACATCGCCGTGGATTAAACTTGCTTTTGAACCTCCTGCCTGGAAAGTGGCTTTGGGTAAAACAGTTAAATCCATTTTTCCGGCACTATTACAACCCACGGGATTAGTTGCTTCATTAATTTCACATGATGCAGAAGTTGTAGAAACGTACAAGAATGATAAATTAGTGCATGGTAAAATTTCGGCTTCCGCATTTTTTGAAATACTGACACACGGTTATGCAATATTAAATCATACAGAAGAATTAAAATATCCTGTTTTATTGATGCACGGCAGCGGAGATAAAGTTACTTCCTGTGATGCAAGTCGCGAATTTGCCGATAAACATAAAAAAAATGTAACCTTTCTTGAGATGGATGGACTTTACCATGAAATGCACAACGAACCTCAGCAGTTGACTGTTTTTAATGAAATGTTAAATTGGATAAAAAATATAATTAATAAATAGTATGGCAACAAAACCAAATGCGCTACAGACAATGTCACTAATTTATATTTCACTTATAATGGGTGTGGTATTATTTGGAGTTATGACAATCTTTGTATTGGGAAAACCCGCTCAACCTCAGACTGAAATGGATATTTTGGGATATTCTGCTATTATTCTGTCCATTTTAATACCGATTGGTGGGATATTTATTTACAATAAATTAATTGCAGAGGTAAAAGAGGCAGACACAAAAACAAAACTAGCAAAATGGCGGGTTGCAACTTTAATTCGCGCAGCCTCCATTGAGGCACCTTGTTTATTTTGTGTCGTAAATATCATGTTGAGCGGTGCAGATATTTTTTTATATCTGTATGTTGCGTTGCTGGTATTGATGATATTTAATTTCCCGACAAAGAATAAATTGTTTAATGAACTTCAGATCACAGAGGAAGAATTGAACACAGCATGAGTTGATTTTCACCTCTTTCTGTTAAGCCCCATAGCCTTAACCATCCAGTTTGGCAATGCTTCTTCAGGATTTCTTTTTTGTAAATTCAAATGCCAACCGAATTTTTTTAATATCGGAACCTTATGTGTTTCTACAAATTCTATTAATGCTCCATCCGGATCTTCAATATAAGAAAAATGTCCTGCTGCTTCTCCCATATCAAAATGATCACCGCTGTCCACGGTAAATGGATAACCTTTGGTTGTGCATAATTCTTTCATTTCTTTCATGCCCTGAATATCAAAACATAAATGAATAAAACCGAGATCTCCCCAATAACGATTTTCAAATATTTTTTTTGCGGGACGATCATAAATTTTTATTAATTCAATTTCGCCGTTTCCTAACAATTTACTGAACGGTCCGCGGCGCGAGGAAGACTGCGCCAATAATACTCTGCGCGATTTAATTTGTCCGCCGGGTAAAACTGCAGTATCAGCAAAGGTATCTTCGATATCATAAACCACTTTATCAAATCCTAAAATCTCCCCATAAAATTTCTTTGATTTTTCAATATCTGTAACACCTATTAAAGCACCATAACTTCCCCCTGTTGTAAAATCTGTTTTTCCGAACCAATCGTCTGCTTTCACAATTTCAAATACATTTCCATAAAGATCTTTCAAATAAAAGTGCGTTTCTCCTTTCGGATCACTTGTAACATCCCCTAAAATATTTACTCCTTGTTTTTTGAGTTTATTAAATGTTGCATTTACATCGCGGCTTTTTATTTTACAGGCATATATTCCCAAATCGCCATATTGAATTTCAAAAGCAGCTGCAACCGGCACTCTGGAAGTATATTGCCATATTTCAAATCCACCACCTCCATTCATATTAATAGCGAGTATCGCATGGCGTTTATGAGGTTGCCCTCCTGTATAAGGCAACATTAAATTCGCCTCCGCAGCCTCCTCAAATATCTTCACATCCATCCCAAATTTTTCTCTGTACCATCTCCATGCTTCATGCACGAACGGATTGCCAATTCCTATTTGTTGTATTCCACTTATTATCGGTTTCATTTTCTATTTTCAGTTTATTAATTTATAAATTGTCAATTACTCAAAGATAGCAATCGTGATTCGTGATTCGCGTACCCTCCATCCTTTGTTTTCCCGTGTCCCGATACCCGCTACGCGATACCCTTTCTTGATACCCATTCCACCCTCCATCCTTTGTTATCCCGCTACCCGTGTCCCATTTTCGTCCAATCAGCCCTTTACAAAATTTA
>CAZXBG010000126.1:0-11736 GCA_964638865.1 uncultured Chitinophagales bacterium
ATTCACTAAATACAACGATTTGTTTCACAAAGTTGAATTGCCCTGAAATAATATGTAAGATCAATTGCTGTGATGCTAAATAATTTAAATTGATTGTTATTGCTCCTGAATTATTTCTTTCCAATTCCACAGGAATAATTTCTCCCAAAATATTATATAAAATAATATCTGCGTTAATTAATTCAACGGGTAAAACTATATTTAAATAATTACTTGCAGGATTTGGATATATATGTATTTGTTGTGCTAATATATTTTCTATAGCATTACAAATATCAACCGTTACCGTAACTTCATCGGTTGACGCACATCCATTCGCATCAATTCCCTGTACTAAATAAGTAGTTGTTTCTGTGGGAGATACTTCTATACTTTCGCAGGTGCCACATCCACCAATAGGTTCAGGTGCCCAAATATAAGTGAGTCCCCCGCTTGCTGAGATAGTTACGGTATCCCCTCTGCAAATAGTAATATCATCGCTTGCTGTTATTGTTGGAGGATCGTTTACAATAATGGTAACCGTGTCGCTCCCCACACAACCATTAATATCGGTTACATAAACAATATAATTTATACTTTCTGCAGGATTACTGGTTGGTGCAAGTATGGTAGCAAAATCCAAATAGGTTGGAGGAGTCCATAAATAAGATTCTCCTTCTGTAGTGAACAATTTAATTTGTCCGCCGTAACATACTGTTGTGTCAGGTCCTGCTGTTACTATCAAAGCAGGATAAGTAAATACATTTACCGTATCAACATCCACACATCCAGAAATATTTGTAACACTTACATAATATATTATATCCGATAATGGTGTACAAGTTGGCGTTGCTGAAGTTGCATCATCCAAATATAAACCCGGACTCCAGGAATAAGATGTTCCACCACTCGCAAATAGGTCTGTAGATGTTCCAACACAAATAGTTGTTTCCAGACTGGCAGTTGCAAAATCTCCCGCAGCAACAACTACATTTATTATATCATTATCAGAACATCCATCCGCATTTAAAGAAGTAACAGTATAAGAAATATCGGTTAATGCATTACAAATTGGATTCGCAGAAAAGGCATCATCCAAATATGTTGCGGGGCTCCATACGTAACTTGTTCCGCCACTTGCAGAAAGAGTTGCACTTTCACCCAAACAAATGGAAATATCATCACTTAAAATTAAAAAATCAACTATTGTTGTTGTTATAATTACATAATCAATATCGGTACATCCTTCATCATTTATAGCGGTAATGGTATAAGTAATATCGCTTAAAGGATTACAAACTGGAGTTGCGGAAGTTGCATCATCCAAATATGTTGCGGGACTCCAGTTATATGTTGTTCCACCACTTGCAAATAGATCAACTTCTCCACCGGAACATATAGCAATATCATCACTCACCACTAAAAAATTAGAAGGAATAATTCCCACAGAAATTTCATCCGTTGCAAAACATCCGTTAACATCAGTTACAGTTACGGTATATGTTAACGGAAATAATGGAGTGCACTCGGGATTTGCGATAAATGCATTATCCAAAAATAAAGCCGGACTCCAATTATATTCTACTCCACCTGTTGCACTTAATGTTGTTGAAGCACCCGCACAAACATTAATATCTTCTCCTGCATTTGCAATTGTAGCGGGAAATACTTCAACATATAAAGTATCAGTATCAATACAACCATTTGCATTTGTAACGGTCAATAAATAATTAATATTTGCAAGCGGAGTACACGTTGGATTAAAAATAAATGGATCATCTAAATAAGTGGTGGGAAACCAGGAATAAGAAATTCCGCCACTTGCATTTAACACCACAGAATTTCCTGCACAAATATTGATATCAGCTCCTGCATTTGCAAAATCAGTTTCATGCGGTGTAGTACTTTCTGCATATTGTAAAGAAGGAATAATTACTCCGTTGCTTCCGGTTGCTGCACCATTATTTTCCCCTAAACATGGGCTTCCAATTGTAGTAATAGTACCAAAAATTCCGCCGGAAAGATCAGTACTGATTCCGGCCCATAATGTTGCACCGCTGTGTTTAATAACTCCTCCGGAACCACCGCCACCAGGTCCGGTGCATTGCAGTGCTCCGGCATCTCCGCCTTTGCCTCCTTTGGCTATTATAGTAGTTTCCACAACGATTGCAGCCTCTATCAAAATAGATCCACCGGCACCTCCTCCACCGGCTCCATCTCCCCATGCAAGATCCGTAACGGTATTTCCATTGGAAACAATAGTAAAATTATTTCCATCAATAGAATTTGCAACTATTATTATAATACCTCCTCCATTTCCACCATCTGTTCCGTTACTGTTATTTCCATGTCCCGCTCCACCGCCACCTCCCAAAAATATTTTATCGGCAGCCATAGTTTGATCAAGTGCTGCTCCGGCAAAACCGGGACTTCCGGGACAAGAAAATGCACCTTCATCATTTTCTCCGCCCATTCCTCCTGCAGCTCCGTTTGAACCACCTGCGGCACCGCCATTATGGTCGTTTCCACCACCACCGCCGTTAGCAGCCTTTCCGCGTGCAGCACTGTATGCATTTGTTAAAATTACTATCCCCTCCCCTTTTTCTCCACCTTTTCCTGAAAGGGTATCGCTAAAATATAAAGATGTTCCAAGGCCGGTGGGGCAACTTTCGGGGAAATTACCTGCATTTCCACCCCTAAAACCCATATTTGAAACATCAATACTTGCATTCAATTCCAAAATATTAGTTTCAAAAACCAAAACACCTCCCGAAGCCCCATTCCACGGTGAGCAGCTCAAAGTTGCATCAACACTTGCTGAAAGGTAAACCGGAACCCTTACCAATTGGACCAATCCCGAAGGATCGTAGCTTCGCAATAGCGTATTTTCTAACTGAATTACAGTGCCCGAAACGGAGTTAATAGTTCCAAATTCATAATTACCGGCATCGTTATATGCTGTTATATTGCCAAAACTTGCAGTATTGGTAAGGTTCACTGTTGCTCCTTTCATTTGGATGATGAGAACACGATCGCCAACCGAATAACCAAGCGATGATTCAACAAATATGGTATTGGAACAATAATTAATAGAATCAACCGGAGTATTGATATTGATCACACCACTAATAGAGGTTTGACCAATTACAAAACGGGAGAAAAAAAGGAGCATAAGAAAGGGTATCTGTCTTTTCATAATACTATTGATGATTGGAGTAATAAAAATACAGATTTTTTTTATTTTCATTGAAATTCAGACAGGTGTTTGTTAAGATGGTAGGGTAATTTTGATATGGACATTTACTTAAATCAAATGTTTTATATTTGTTTTGATGAAAAGCGCTGTTATAAAATTATTGGGTATTTTGTTGATCGACCTAACATTTCAGGTTGAAATATATGCACAAAAAATTCCGGCAGATTCTATTTATGGAATTATAAAAACTCAATCAGTACACGCAAATAAAATAAACTGGAAAAAAAATGATAAACTTTTTTATCAATTACTATCGGAAGCAAAAATGAATCAGGACAGTATTATTGCATTAGTTCGTGTGTTTGAAGAAATGAATGATGTACATAGCAATATCACCTATAACGATCATACATACAACTATTATCACCCTGCAACTGTTGTTGAAAAAGCGCAGGTAATGCCATTGCTGAAAAGAATGTGGGAGGAGGAGGGAAATATTCGTATAGCAGTAATAAATGAAAGAACCGGTTATATTCAAATACCAAAAATAAGTGCTTTTGGAAGTGAAGCAGATAATTATACCCAAAAAATAAAAGATAGTATTTGTGTGTTAAAAGAAAATGGAATTACTTCCTGCATAATAGACTTGAGATTGAATGGAGGAGGAAATATGTATCCTATGTTGGGTGGATTGAGTTGTTTTTTTCACGATGGCAAAATTGGCAGCTCAGTATATGCGAATGGGGAAATACAATTTAATTTAATAATAAAAGAGGATGTCTTTTATTTTAATAATACAAATGGTGAAAGCTGGCAAATGACATTTGCGAAAGATTCCTGCGACGCACGCTTTGAAAATATGCCTGTAGTTATTTTATTGAGTTACATAACAGCGAGTGTGGGTCAGGTAACCGCCATCACATTCAAACAAAGACCCAATACCTTTTTTATAGGGGAAAATACGGCTTTTGGATATGCTACAGGTAATAATTATTACTATTTTTCGCAGCAGCTTACCATGAATCTTTCTACTGCATTTACAACCGATGCAACAGGTAATATTTATCGCGAAACTGTATTGCCTGACAGATATATAATTAGTGGTGACAATTTTGAAGACCTAAATAAGGATAAAAAAATAAAAAACGCGCTGATATGGCTCGATAAGGAATGAATTTTTCGTAAATTGCAAAACCTATTCTAATTTCACAGCAAAATTGATTTATGTACACGATTCAAGATCGCCTAAACAAAGAAATTCAAGAAATAAAAGACTCCGGTCTCTATAAAAATGAACGTGTTATCAATTCTCCGCAATCGGCAGATATTACCCTTGCGGATGGAAGAAAGGTTACAAATTTTTGTGCAAACAATTATTTGGGATTAAGTTCACATCCAAAAGTAATTGAAGCTGCAAAAAGAGCGGTAGATAGTCATGGTTATGGAATGAGTTCGGTGCGATTTATTTGCGGAACTCAGGATATTCACAAAGAACTGGAGCAAAAAATTTCTGCTTTTTTAGGAACAGAAGACACCATTTTATACGCCGCTGCTTTTGATGCAAATGGGGGAGTGTTTGAGCCACTTTTTAATGAGGAGGATGCAATTATTTCGGATGCATTAAATCACGCTTCTATTATTGACGGCGTGCGTTTATGTAAAGCGGTGCGATACAGATATGCCAACAATGATATGGCGGATCTCGAAACCCAATTAATAACATCACAAGCCCAACGCAATAGAATTATTGTTACAGATGGTGTTTTCAGTATGGATGGAACCATTGCACAACTGGATAAAATTGTGGAACTTGCAGAAAAATATAATGCACTGATCATGATTGATGAATGTCATGCAAGTGGATTTATCGGCAAAACAGGAAGAGGCACACATGAATTCAGGGGAGTGATGGGAAAAATAGATATTATTACCGGAACACTTGGAAAAGCCCTCGGCGGTGCCAGCGGTGGATTTACTTCCGGAAGAAAAGAAATTATTGAAATGTTGCGTCAGCGTTCACGTCCCTATTTATTTTCCAATACTTTAGCTCCATCTATTACAGGAGCATCTATTGCAGTGCTTGACCTGTTAAGTGAAACTACCGAATTAAGAGATAAATTAGAATCCAACACAAAATATTTTCGCAGTAAAATGACAGAAGCAGGATTTGATATTAAACCGGGAGAACATCCTATTGTTCCATTGATGTTATACGATGCAGTTTTAAGTCAGACCATGGCTTCAAAATTACTGGAAGAAGGAATTTATGTTATAGGGTTTTATTTTCCTGTTGTTCCGAAAGGGCAGGCGCGTATCCGCATACAAATTTCTGCTGGGCACGAACAACATCATTTGGATAAAGCGATAAATGCCTTTATTAAAGTTGGGAAAGAATTAGAAGTTATAAAATAATTTTTATGCAAAAGAACAAGAATATATATTTTACGGTACTTATCAGTTTTATTTTTTTATTTGCCTGTAAACAACCTGCAAATGAAGGATATAATCCACCGAAACTCACTTTTAAAACCACAGCCGGGTATATATACACCGACACCACAATAATTGCCGGAGGTGCAATTTTAATTGGTTTAATTGCAGAAAGAGGTCTGGATGGGCCTTTAAAATCAGCGGATGATCTCAGTAATGTCATTATTAAAATGTCAACAAATGGAGGCTCGGAAGTTGCCGTATATGAATATGTGATGACAACTGCGGAGGCAGCGTATTACGAATATGATTATAATGCTTTTGCGACTGCAATCGTCGGCGACAGTGTTAGATATAATATCGTAGTTTATAATAAAGATGGATATATTGATCAAAAGGACCTTACCATTATATCTGATTGAGTACAGGATTACAATTGCTAAATTTAATTTAACTAAATCGAAATAACAGAAATTACTTCTTTTTTGAATAAACCCGATTTATCCATCGCGGAAGAATAATTACACCTGCAATTAAATAAGGGTAATAGGAAATGGCTCTCCACACCACAGAAAAAGTTCCTACCAATTGAGGGTCAATAAAATCGCACATGAGTGCGCTGTAAGCAATTTCAGCAATTCCGATACCGCCCGGAGTTATAGGTAATAACATCACCATCCAAATTGGAAACTGACGGGCAAATATTGCCGGAATATCACTACCGATGGGATTAAAAAATGCCATCACTACACAAGTGGAGATCATAAAAAAAGATATCCAGCTAACAGCTGTTACAGCGAAAGCTTTAATCCAAAAGTTTCGATCTTTATTTCTTAATTCTTTTGAGGCAAGCACCACATCATCACCGGCATGCTGAGCGTCATTTTTCCACCTGCGCAATCCTGGGATGGAAAATATTTTAATCAAAAAAGTTTTAAGTGCAGATGCATTAATAAATAAACCATACGCGAGCAAAATGATGACAAATAAAAAGAAAAAATATCCCACAAAATAAATTCCCTGCATATTATGAAATATTCCCATTCCCGGAAGATCCGCAACTCTGCGACACATGGCATCTTTTGCAAACATGGATTTAAATCCAACAATTAACAATAAAATTAAAGGTGCAATTGCTAAAAATATCTGGTCGAGAAAAATAGTGAGCATACTTGTTGCTGCACTTTTTCCGAGACTTAATTTTTCTTTGCGCATAAAATAAACAGCCACCGCTGCACCGCCAACGGTAGAAGGCGTAATTGCAGAAGAAAATTCCCAAAGCGAAATTATACTAAAAGATTTTTTCCATGTGAATTTATTGTCTGTAATTAAACGCAAGCGATACATATAACCAACATGCCTGATCACCAATAAAATAAAAGCCAGTAAAATCCAGAAAAACGAATGGAGCGTCCATTGAAGATTTTTAATTGCTTCGTAATTTAAAGAATTATAGATCAGGTATCCTGAAACTATAAATGCAATTAAAGCAATTATTATAATTCTGCGGTAAGAAAACTGTTTTGTAATCTGATCCTCTTCACCGGATAGATTATGTAGTTCTGGTATTTTATCAGGCGGCTTTTTCATGCTCACCGGATAAAGTTATCCAGAAATTATTTAAACCATCGCCAACCAATAAAACCACCTTCTGCGCAGCAATAAGATCTAGAATACTTAAGAACCGGAAAACAGCCTGGTATTTATCCTTACAGGAAGTGAAAACATCAGAAAATGGCACATTTCTTTTCCCTTTGCAATAAGTAACAATTCCCAAACTTTCCTCTTCAATGGAATAATCATATTGAAAAATAACGTGATCTTCCGCCCTTGGCTGACTATTGAACTTATCCATAACCTTTTGAAACACCTTGAGCAAAACAAAAAGATTAACTGTGCTCAATTCCATTTCATTGGAATGTTTTTTTGCGAGAATTTCGTGTTCCCCTAAAATGTTTCCACGCTGCATTTTTAATTGTCGGTCTTCCTCTAATTTTCCGAAGTCGTTAATTACTTCTTTAAATCGTTTGTAATCCAACAACCTGTCCACCAATTCTTTTCGCGGATCAATTTCATTTCCAAATTCATCCAGTTCTTTGCGAGGCAACAACATTTTTACTTTTATGCGCATGAGTGTTGCAGCAACTAAAATAAATTCGCTCGCAATTTCAATATTCAATCCCTTCATCGAATGCAGATAATCCAAAAAATCTTTTGTTATCACGGAGATCGGAATATCATGAATATCTAATTCATCTCTCTCTATAAAAAATAATAAAAGATCAAACGGCCCTTCAAATTGCGGGAGTTTTATTTCGAATGTTTGTTGTTCGTTCATTTTTTTTTCTTTGTTTTGGATTCTGTGTTCTGATCTGCCTACTGCGACTGCGACTGGTTCTTAGTTCTGGGTTTTAAATTGTTTTAAAATTGTAGAGACGCAATGCATTGCGTCTCTACAATTTTAAAACAATTTAAAACTACTGTGATTGTGACTGCCTTCTGCCATTGCCACTGCCCATTAATTAGCCACCTCACTCATAAATTTAATGTGCAACAATCTCAATTCTTCAAATTCAAGTCCTTCATCGCTCAGATCGTTAAATGCTGTTTTTAGATCTGCGGTTTTCATCTCTATAAAATAATCGTGCACTGTTTCCTGAATATCTTCTTCTATCAGATCATCGAGATAATAATTTAAACTCAATTTTGTACCTGAGGAAACAATGGTTTCAATTTCGTCGATAAAATCCGGGAAATTTAATCCTATTGTTTTTGCAATATCAGGAAGAGGCATTTTTTTGTCTATCAACTGAATGATCTTCACTTTATGTGCCGATTTATTCACCACCTGTTTCATTACAAATTCAGATGGTTTTTCAATTTCATTTTCCTCTACATAAATACTGATCAGTTCTAAAAATTCTTTTCCGTATTTATCGGCTTTTCCTTTACTTACGCCCGAAATTTTCACCATTTCATCCATTGTTTCAGGATACATGGTTGCCATTTCTTCCAATGAATTTTCAGAAAATAAAACGTATGGTGGTAATCCGGCGTCCTTTGCCAAACGTTCGCGTAATGATGTTAAAAGATCCATCAACATTGGATCCAATACACTTTTTCCTGCAGCATTATCCAGATCAATATCGGTAGTATCTGTTTCGTAATCGTGATTTAAGGAGATCATCACCGATTTAGGATGTTTGATAAAATCTCTTCCCTTTTCGGTTAATTTTATTAAACCATATTGTTCAATGTCCTTGTAAACAAATTCATTTAAAAGACATTGGCGTAAAATAGAATTCCAGAAGTGATCATCTTTTTCTTTTCCAACACCGAATAATTCAATTTTATCGTGGCGATAATTTTGATTTTCCGTTGTGCTTTTTCCAACCAACAAATCCACTAAATAAGGTATATGATGATTTTCGTTTACAAAATCCACTATTTTCAATGCGTTCTGCACATATTCTTTTCCTTCAATTTTTTCTTTTGGTTTCAGACAGTTGTCGCAGCTACCACAATTCCCCTGACCATATTCTTCGCCAAAATAAAATAATAAAAATCTTCTTCTGCACACACTTGTTTCGGCATAAGCAGCAGTTTCGGCAAGTAATTGCGCACCCATTTCGCGTTCGGCCAATGGCTTATCGCGCATGAATTTTTCTAATTTTTCAATATCCTTATAACTATAGAAGGCAATACATTTTCCTTCCAATCCATCTCTTCCCGCGCGACCTGTTTCCTGATAATAATTTTCTATGGATTTTGGAATATCAAAGTGAATTACAAAACGCACATCCGGTTTATCAATTCCCATTCCGAAGGCAATTGTTGCAACAATAATTTGATGATCCTGCATTAAAAATCTGTCCTGCACTTCCGGTCTGGTTTGTGCGTCCATTCCCGCATGATAAGCACCAGCTTTTATTCCATTAATAGTGAGCACTTTAGCAATATCCTCCGTTGATTTTCTGTTCAGGCAATATACTATACCCGATTTTTTCGGATTTTCTTTTATAAAACGAACGATCTGTTTTATTGCATATTCTCTGGTTCTTTTGGGGCGAATTTCATAATATAAATTCGGGCGGTTGAAGGAGGAAATAAATATGTTTGGATCCTGAAGGTCGAGATTCTTTTTAATATCACTCTGCACCTTTGGAGTTGCTGTTGCGGTAAGTGCTATAATAGGAATACGATCGTTTATCGTTTCTATCATCGTGCGTATCTGGCGGTATTCCGGGCGGAAATCGTGTCCCCATTCCGAAATACAATGGGCTTCATCCACCCCAACAAAAGAAACTTTTATCCCTTTAAAAAACTCAATATTTTCCTCTTTTTTAAGCGTTTCCGGGGCCACGTATAACATTTTAGTGCGACCCTCTGTAATATCCGCCTTTACCTTTTTAACCATTTGCCGGTTAAGGGAAGAATTTAAAAAGTGAGCAATATCATTATTGCTGCTATAGCTGCGAACCAGATCCACCTGGTTCTTCATGAGTGCTATCAACGGGGAAACTATTATAGCCGTGCCTTCCAGCATTAACGCCGGCAATTGATAGCAAAGTGATTTTCCACCGCCTGTGGGCATTAATACCAAGGTATCTTTTCCCGCTAACAAACTTTCGATGATCTCCTCCTGATTTCCCTTAAACGAGTCGAAACCAAAATACTCCTTTAGAGCTTCCTTAATTGTCATATTAGATACTTCCATCCTCTCTGTTCAGTTTATTGTTTATTTTAAACAAGTTCGTTTTGGGGTATATTTGTCGCTGAAATTAAAACGCATCCCAAAACACTTACGTTTTAATTTCCGAATTAGAATCGTCTTCTAAATATAAATAATTTTTATAAAACAGTTCTCTTTAGTAGAATTTTATCATCAGCGGCAATGAGTAAAGTTTATGTGGCTATTATGGCCGGAGGCATTGGGAGCAGGTTTTGGCCTGAGAGCAGAATAAAAAAACCAAAACAGTTTTTAGATATTCTTAACACAGGTGAAACACTAATCCAAACGACCTATAACCGTTTTTTAAAAATAGCTGACAAAGATAATATTTTCATCGTAACAAATGAACAATATGTATCAATTATTAATGAGCAACTTCCCGGGGTTGATAAATCGCGCATTTTAGCTGAGCCAATGCGAAAAAATACTGCGCCCTGTATTGCCTATGCTTGTCATAAAATTGCCAGTATTGACCCGGATGCAAATATTGTTATTGCACCCAGCGATCATTTAATGCTGAATGAAGAAAAATTTTTATATGTAATTCTCGAGGCATTGGAATACACCGTTAAAAAGGATGTATTAGTTACATTGGGTATAAAACCGAGTCGCCCCGACACGGGATATGGTTACATACAATTCAATGAGACCGCAGTACACAGAGATATTCACAAGGTAAAGACCTTCACCGAAAAACCTGATATGGAGCTGGCCCGTACTTTTATTATAAGCGGCGATTTTCTGTGGAATTCAGGAATATTTATTTGGAATGCCAAAGCAATAATGGCAGCCTTCGATAAATATCAACAAGACATACATCAGGCATTCTGGGCTGCCAGAAAGGCTTTTGGCAAAAAAGATGAATATCGGCTGATGGAAAAAGCCTATAGTATTTGCCCAAATATTTCCATTGATTATGCAATTATGGAAAAAGCAGATAATGTTTTTGTAATTCCCGCCTCCTTCGGCTGGAGCGACCTTGGAACCTGGGCGAGTTTGTGGGAAAATTATGAAAAAGACTACTACGGTAACGCCGTAAAAGGCGAAAATGTAATGATTTACGACTCCACCAATTGTATGGTTATGGTGCCTGATAAAAAATTAGTCATCCTCCAAGGCCTCGAAGACTATATCGTGATCGACACCGGCGACGCTCTCCTCATCTGCAAAAAAGACAAAGAACAGGAAATTAAGGAGATGACCGCGGATATTAAAAGGAAGGAGCTGGATGAGTATCTTTAAGTGGAAGGGTTAAAATTTTTCTAAATTGTAGAGACGCAATGCATTGCGTCTCTACAATTTAGAAAAATTTTCAACTACAATGCCTGCAACTATGACCGCAACTGTGACTGTGACTTTTAAAAAGGAGCTTACTCACCATTGACCACTCACCATTGAC
>CAZXBG010000127.1:0-11579 GCA_964638865.1 uncultured Chitinophagales bacterium
TCACCATTCCCCTCAAAAACTTTCAAACACTGCAAACGGCACTACCATCTCCTCCAAACTCACTCCACCATGCTGAAAAGTATTCTTAAAATAATTGACATAGTGATTGTAATTATTCGGATAGGCGAAAAAACAATCTTCTTTTGCAAAAATAAAGGTACTGCTGATATGTTGTTTTGGTAAACCGGCATCCACCGGAACCTTTACTTCAAATACATCTTTTTTATTGTATTGCAGATTTTTTCCGCTTTTGTAACGCAGGTTGGTTGTTGCATTTCTGTCGGCTAAAACTTTGCTCGGAGTATTTACTCTTATTGTTCCATGATCTGTTGTGATGATGAGACGAATTTTTTTATCCGCTAATTTTCGCAAAGCATTATACAAAGGTGAATGATCGAACCAGGAACGGGTTAAAGAACGATAAGCAGTTTCGTCGCTGGCAAGTTCCTTTAATACCTCCATTTCGGTGCGTGCATGCGAAAGCATATCCACGAAATTATAAACGATCACATTCAAATCGTTGGTCATTAAATTCAGAATATTATCCTCGAGGTTTTTTCCTTCGGAGTGATTTAATATTTTGTGATAACTGTATTTAATGCTCAGGCGGTTTCTAACAATATTGTCTTTTAAGAATTCAGGCTCCTGCAAATTTTTTCCTCCCTCATCCTCATCGTTCAGCCATAAATTAGGTAAACGTTTTTCAATTTCACTGGGTAATAAACCCGCAAAAATTGCGTTGCGTGCATATTGTGTTGCAGTTGGTAAAATACTGTAAAAATGGTCCTCCGATTTTAATTTAAAAGATTCTGAGATCAATGGTTCAATTATTTTCCACTGATCAAATCGCAAATTGTCAATTAAAACAAAAAAGGTGGGAATGTTATCACTTAAAAGAGGAAATACTTTTTCCTTCATCATGTTGTGCGACATTACTGGAGCTGAAGTTTTTCCGCTCAGCCAATTCAAATAATTCCTGTCAATAAATTTTCCGAATTCCACATTCGCTTCTGCTTTTTGTGAAGTGAGCACTTCCTTCATATTAGTTGCACCTGTTTTATCCAATTGAATTTCCCAATGCACTAATTTTTTATAAATATCAAACCACTGTTCATGATCGAGATTATCCTGCAGTGTAAAAAATATCTTCTGAAAATCTTTTTGATAATTGCTGTCGGTTTTTTCTGAAACCAGTCTTTTATTATCAATTATTTTTTTTAGGGTCAATAATATTTGTTGTGATTTAACCGGTTTTATAAGATAATCACTTATCTGCGAACCGATTGCTTCCTCCATCAAACCTTCTGTTTCATTTTTTGTGATCATCACAATCGGCACAGAAGGGCGTTTATCTTTTATCAGTGAAAGTGTTTCCAAGCCCGACAACCCTGGCATACCTTCATCTAAAAATATTACATCAATATCGGGGTCGGTGCATTTTTCAACTGCATCCTGACCGTTGCTAACACCTTCCACATGATAACCTCTTTCTTCCAAAAAGAGAATTTGTGGTTTCAACATGTCAATCTCATCATCAGCCCATAAAATGGTTATATCGTTTTTCATAAATACCGTAATTTTGTGATTCTAAACTCAGGTGCAAAGATACCGCCAAAAAAAACTGTGCAATTGTATCTCATTGATTGAAAGCAAATTAAAACTGGCGTGCATTGAATAAGAGAAAGATTATAAACGACCCGGTCTATGGTTTTATTACCATTCCTTACGAAATTGTTTTTGATATCATTGAACATCCTTGGTTCCAAAGATTACGTAGAATTCAGCAATTGGGATTGAGCAACCTTGTGTATCCGGGGGCAATTCATACCCGATTTAACCACGCACTTGGGGCAATGCATCTCATGGGCAAGGCTATAAATACACTTCGGTCCAAAGGAAAAGAAATAACCGATAAGGAAGCAGAAGCGGCAACCATTGCAATTTTATTACACGATATAGGCCACGGTCCTTTTTCGCACGCGCTGGAAAGAACAATTATTTCCAATGTACATCACGAACAATTGTCGCATATTTTTATGAATAACCTGAATAAAGAATTCGGGGGTCGTTTGGGTTTGGCGATGGATATTTTTACCAATCAGTATCACAAAAAATTTCTGCATCACCTGGTTTCAAGTCAGCTGGATGTTGACAGGCTCGATTATCTCACCCGCGACAGTTATTTTACCGGTGTACATGAAGGCGTAATTGGGTACGACAGGTTAATAGAAATGATGGATGTGGAAAATGATGATCTGGTAATTGAACAAAAGGGAATTTATTCGGTTGAAAAATTCATCATTGCACGTCGCGTGATGTATTGGCAGGTATATCTTCATAAAACGGTGATCTGTGCAGAACAAATGCTTATCAAAACCCTAAAAAGAGCAAAATACCTGGCACAAAGCGGAGTAGAGCTTTTTGCAACACCATCGCTGCAATATTTTTTGTATCACGATGTGGAATTGCAGCATTTTTACGATGATCCGGAAATTATCCACAGATATTCTAGTCTGGATGATATCGATATTTATGCTTCCCTAAAACAATGGCAATATAGTTCGGATACTGTTTTGGCTTTCTTAAGTTCTTCACTCATCAATAGAAATCTTTTCAAAATTGAATTGGAAAACGAACCATTTAGTGCCGCGGCGATCAATAAAATTAGGGAAAAGGTGCGAAAAAAATACAAAGTGCAGGATGAATTTGACCTTCAATATTATGTGTTGAACGATGTTACAACCAACAGTGCCTATAATCTTGAGGCGAATAATATCAATATTAAGTTCAGAAGCGGAAAAATTGTGGATGTAACCAATGCAAGCGATCATCTCAACCTTGCCGCTTTAGCGGATACCGTTGTAAAGCACTATATTTGCTACCCGAAAGAAAACTGATTGAATGGAGTTTACTGCACAAGAATTATGTGATTTTTTAGAGGGAACATTGGAGGGTAATCCTGCTGTAAAAGTGCGTAAACCGGCTAAAATTGAAGAGGGTATGGAGGGAGATATATGTTTTCTCGCAAATCCCAAATATCTCGCATTTGCTTACTCAACACGTGCATCTATAATAATTGCAAATGAAGATCAGATTTTCGAACAACCCGTAAATGCAACTATTATACGGGTTAAAAATGCGTATAACAGTATTGCAAAGGTTTTAGATCAGTATAAGATCATGAATGGCAATTCAGGTCGGCAGAATCAGGTAGATAAAATGGCATTTGTATCAGATTCTGCGAAAATAGGAGAAAATGTGTTTATTGGTATTTTTGCAACCATAGGCGATGGAGTTGAAATTGGTGCTGAATCTTATATTCATCCACAGGTTTTTTTGGGAAAAAATGTAAAGATCGGTTCACACACCACTATTTTTCCCGGAGCAGTAATTTTAGAGGATTGTGTGATCGGAAATAACTGTATTATCGGATCAGGCACTATTATTGGCAGCGACGGCTTTGGATTTGCTCCGCAGGAAGATGGAACCTATAAAAAAGTTGCACAAACAGGGAATGTTGTGTTGGAAGATCAAGTGGAAGTTGGTGCCAATTCAACAATTGACCGGGCCACAATGGGTTCCACAATAATTCGCAAAGGTGCAAAACTGGATAATTTAATTCAAATTGCCCACAATGTGGAAATAGGAGAAAATACCGTAATTGCTGCTCAATCCGGAATTTCCGGAAGCACCAAAATTGGTAAAAACTGTGTGATTGGAGGGCAAGTAGGTATAGTTGGCCATGTAACAATAGCCGACGGAACCAAAATAAACGCACAAAGTGGTGTTGCAAAAAGCATTAAGGAAGTTAATCGCTCCTTCACCGGGTCGCCGGCTTTTGATTATAACGCAAGTATGCGAAGTCAGGTCATTTTCAGAAAATTACCTGAATTATTTGAAAAAATATTTGCCCTGGAACAAACCATCAATGAAATGAAAAAAACAAGAGTTTGATCCTTGCGTAGAGGAAATCGAAAAAAATATTCAATATCAACAATTAAATAAGTTGTAATTCATTTTGATCAACTTTATTGATTGTTATCGTTAGAGAAAAAGTGCATGAATAAAGAATATCAACAAACCATTAAAAGATCAATAACTGTTTCAGGTGTAGGATTGCATACCGGCTCACAGGTTGATATGACGTTTAATCCGGCAGCGCCAAACCACGGATATAAATTCAGAAGGATAGACCTTGTAGGTCAGCCAATTATTGAAGCCGATGCCGATCTTGTAATAGACACCGCAAGAGGCACTACTATTGCACGCAACGGGGCCAGTGTGTCAACAATAGAGCATACTTTAGCTGCCTTAGTTGGAATGGGAATAGATAATGTATTGATAGACCTGAATGGCCCTGAAACTCCTATTATGGATGGCTCTTCCAAAATGTTTATGGAGGCTTTGGGTAATGTTGGGGTGGAAATTCAGGATACAGAACGGGAATATATTACCATCAATCAAAATATAACTTATAAAGACCCGCTGCGCCAAACTGAAATCACAATAATGCCTGCAGATGATTACCAGGTAACAGTGATGATAGATTTCGATTCTAAAGTGTTGGGAAAACAACATGCAACACTTAATCATATTTCTGAATTCAGGGAACAAATTGCCGATAGCAGGACCTTCTGTTTCTTGCATGAACTGGAGATGTTGTATGAAAACAATCTTATAAAAGGCGGAGATCTCAATAATGCAATTGTAATTGTGGATAAGGAAGTTACAGCCGATGAAATGGTTAAACTAAAAAAAATGTTTAATAAAGAGTCGGTGAGCGTTAAGAAGGAAGGAATACTCAACAATCTTGAATTACATTGGAACAACGAACCTGCCCGTCATAAATTGCTTGATGTTGTTGGAGATCTTGCTTTAGCCGGGAAACCTATACGTGGAAAGATAATCGCGAGTCGTCCCGGTCACCCTTCCAATGTTGAATTTGCAAAACGAATTAAGGCATTTTACAAAAACAAAAAGAACAGCGTGGATGTTCCAAGATATGATCATACAGCAGAGCCTGTTTATGATATTAACAAAATAATCAAAATGTTACCGCACCGTTATCCTTTTTTATTAGTAGATAAGATCATCGATATGGGAGAAAATCATATTGTAGGTGTTAAGAATGTAACATTCAACGAAGGATTTTTTCAGGGACATTTTCCAAATAATCCCGTGTTTCCGGGTGTTTTACAGGTTGAAGCACTGGCACAAACAGGTGGAATATTTGTCTTGAGCAAAGTACCCGATCCGGAAAATTATGATACTTATTTTTTAAAGATCGATAAGGTTAAATTTAAAAGAAAAGTACTTCCCGGCGATTGTTTATTGCTCAAAATGGAGCTAATAAACCCGATCAGACGCGGAATTTGCGAAATGAAAGCCACGGCATACGTAGGAAATAATATCGTAACGGAAGGAGAATTAACTGCTCAAGTTGTAAAGCGCAATCAAAATTCATGAATCAACCATTAGCATATGTCCACCCGCAAGCACAAATAGCCGATAGTGTGGTTATTGAGCCGTTTGCATCCATCTCAAAAAATGTTGTTATAGGCGAAGGCACCTGGATAGGAGCAAACGTGAGTATAATGCCCGGAGCACGCATCGGGAAAAATTGTAGAATCTTTCCCGGAGCAGTAATTTCAGCAGTTCCGCAGGATTTAAAATATATGGGTGAGGATACGGAAGTTGTTATTGGTGATAATACCACGATCAGAGAATGTGTAACTATAAATAGAGGAACGAAATACGCTTTCAGGACGGTGGTGGGTAATAATTGTCTGTTAATGGCATATTCGCATGTGGCGCATGATTGTGCAATAGGAAATAATGTAATATTAGCAAACTCCGTAAACCTTGCCGGACATATTGAAGTAGGTGATTGGGCCATTATGGAAGGTTTGGTTGCTGTTCAACAATTCATTAAAATTGGAGCACATGCATTTATTGCAGGGGGGTCTTTAGTGAGAAAAGATGTTCCGCCCTTCGTAAAAGCAGGTCGTGAACCTTTGAGTTATGTAGGTGTAAATTCGGTAGGACTGAGAAGAAGAGGTTATAGTGCAGAAACTATTCAGCATATTCAGGAAATTTATCGTTTATTATTTGTTCGGGGTTATAATGTTACCAAAGCTTTATATATCATTGAAGCAGAGGTGCCGGCATCTGCCGAACGCGATATGATAGTAACATTCATCCGCAACTCTAAGGAAGGTGTTATGAAAGGGTTCCGCCATACCAACGAATGAAAATTGAACTCAAGCACGTTTCCAAAAGATTTAATTACGAATGGATTTTTCGTGAACTGACCTTTGATTTTGAATCAGGAAATAGTTACGCAATTACAGGGCAAAATGGTTCTGGAAAATCTACTTTATTAAAAATCATTTCCGGGCAACTTTCACCTTCTGAAGGTTCTGTTATTTATTCAGCACAAAAAATAATTAATGCCGAAAATATTTATGCAGAGGTTTCCTTTACAGCCCCATATATAGAACTTATTGATGATTTTAATTTAACAGAGTATCTTCAGTTTCATTTCTCTTTTAAAAAAGTATTGAAGGGTAGGTCGCAGAACGACCTACTTGAAATATCGGGGTTACAAAAACACCGCAACAAATCACTCAAAACTTTCTCCTCCGGAATGAAACAGCGGGTGAAACTTATTACTGCAATATTATCCGATACCCCCATTTTATTGCTCGATGAACCCACATCAAACCTTGATACTGCCGGCGTCGCCTGGTATCTGCAATTAATAGAAGAATACAAAAACGACCGAATTGTTATTATAGGTTCCAATATGGAAAGAGAATACCATTTCTGTAATATTATACTTGATATTACTGAGTATAAAAGTTGAAATACTTTTAAATAAAGGATTCATTGCCTAATTAAATAATAAGAGTTGAAAATTTTGTTTTAATCTCAGATTGAATCACTATATTTGGCAAGGGAATAATATTCTACTAATATGGTGCATGCAAACACACACAAATATTTCGCATGGGGCTTAACGGCATTATTATGTTCGTCCCTCATTTTTATTTCAACTGCTCAAGCCCAAAGTATACTCCTAGAGCCTGCCGGAGATGGTGGATTTGAAAACGGAGTTGATTTTTCATCCAATGGATGGACGCTGGTAAATAATATTGCAGAAAACCAGTCGGGTTGGCACATTGATGCAGCAGTGAATACTGCAGAATGGGTTATGCCGGTATCAAATAGCGCATTTATTTCAGATAGTTTAGGTTTGAATTGGACCTATAATTCAAATTGGTTGCCAAATAGTGGTGTTGGGACAAAAGCCTCAACAGTCCATTTTTACAGAGATATTAATTTTCCTGCCGGAGAAACAAACATTAAATTGTCCTTTGACCTATTGTGCAACGGGGAAGGTTTTAATTATGATGTTTTTTATGTCTGGTTGTGCCCGGTTTCCCTTACTCCATCTGTAAACAGCCCTGTTGCTTCGTCGGATATAGCTGTTTGGTCAGGAACAGGAGAACCCACAATCATATTTAAACAACAAGGCACTTCAAGCTCAAGTGTTCGACCTGTTTCCAGTATTAATATTACCATTCCTTCTGCACTGATTGATAATTGTTCAGAATCAACTTCGATGCGACTGGTTTTTGGATGGAAAAATGACGAATCTCTGCAGTTTGATCCCCCTGTAGCTATTGATAATATTTCACTTAGCAGTAATGCGGAAAGTTTTACTGAAGAAGTAAAGTATTATACGATCAACAATTCTTTACCTGTCGGTACGGAAAATTTCATCAATTTTTCTTCCGCAATAAGTTATTTGAATGCTGCTGCACATTGCAGTACTTTGTTGGATTCTATTATTTTTGAAGTGTCTGCAGATCAGCAATTTATAGAAAATTTACCAGTCATTACCGCTACCGGATATGCTTATGCTCCCATAATTTTTCGCAAATCCGGATCAGGTTCAAATCCAGTCATTTTATCCACCGGAAGCGGATCATTTGAAGATGCAGGAATTGCTATTAGTGGAGGCGACTACTTCACTTTTGATGGAATTGATGTTAAACTCAATTCCGGTATGGATCTCGAATTCGGTTACATGATACACAATGGATCACCAAATAACGGCGCTTCTCAAAATACGATTAAAAATTGTGAAATTACCCTAACAAAAAAGATCACGAAATCTATTGGAATTTTACAGTCAGCCTCTTACATTGGGGCTGGTTTTGATCCAACCACTTCAAGTGGCGCTAATGATGGGAACAAGTACCAGAATGTCACGGTAAAAGCCGCTTATAATGGCATTTTGATAACAAACCAATCAGCATTATTTCCAGACAATGAAACGGAAGTTTCAGATTGTAAGATTGGTGCTGTCTATACCGGCACTCCCAGCGGAGACTTAGGCGGAGCGGGAGTTTCGGTGTATGGAATACAGCTTAAAAATCAGAAAAATTGTATTGTTACAAACAATGTTATCAGTAACCTTACTTCTATCGGAACAAGTGTAAGAGGTATTTATGTACTCAATGGAATTGGTACAATAACTATTTCCAGAAATAAGGTAAACGGGTTAAGAAATACCTCCGAAAGTAATACCAGTGCTGCAATAGCTTATGATATTATGTTGAATACAGAGGAAGTATTTAATGTTGCCAATGTCTATAACAATTTTGCCAGTGATATTACCTGCGCTTATGCAGGTAGCTCAACATTTGACAGAGCCGTTAAAGGAATAATTTTGAGAGGAGGGAATGCAGGATCTGTTTTTAATATAGATTTTAATTCCATAAGTATTAATACCGGTAGTTCTATCAAAGTGTCCAGTGTAGTTCTGGAAGTTACCTCTGTAATTCCCAAAATTAATATCAGAAATAACATTTTTGCTAACTATACACCAAATCAAACGGGTAATTGCGGGCATTATCTTTATGCAACTCCCTTTGCAAACCAAATAGCTGCCGCAGGTTCTGTAATCAATTACAATGTTTATCATTTGCCTTCAACTACCAAGGGTTTTTTCGCAAGAGCAAATGCCACAAATGTTTCAACTTTTTCAGCCTGGAAAACAAATATGTCTTTGAATCCGGGTATGGATGTTAATTCATTTCAAAACAATCCTCTTTTTTTAAACCCTGTTTCAAACCTGCATGCTACAGCTTCTTCGCTAAATGCTACTGCTAACATGACCGGAATAACCTGGGTGAATACTGATTTTGATGGAGATATAAGAGCACTTACCCCAGATATTGGTGCAGATGAGTTTTCCACTTCTACCATTGATTTGGAGTTGTCGGAAATTTTAATCCCCTCAGAAACGATATGTTATAACAGCTCCGACTCCATTACTATACAAATTCATAACATTGCTGCGCACACCTTGAATTTTCTTGGCAATCCATGTACTATTTCGGTGAGTGTTACAGGTCCAATATCCTATTCCTCTGCAATTACAATTAACACCGGAACCATAAGTGCTTTTGCTACCGAAGAAATTAAAATGCCATTAACGTTTGATTTCAGCACGCCTGGAGACTACACCATCACTGCTTCCAATAGCACTACCGGAGATGTGAATTCCTTAAACGATATAATTATTGAAGAAAGGGAAGTTACTATTGCAACAGTCGATATGCCTTATGAAGAAGACTTTAATTTGAGTGAAGAAACTCCGGAAGGGTGGGTTTTATCAGGATTTGAAATTGGAAAACATATTGGTGCATCAGAATCCAATCAGATATATTCTAATATATCCGAAGCAAATCCCACAGATAATTTTACGATTAGAAAAATAGGCCCTGTTTCTGAAAATGCATTGGTTTCTTTTGATTACCGCATGCTGGATTTTTTGGATAGCACAATTACAGAACTAGATCCCTTATGGGGCGAAATTGTTGTATCGGCTTCAATTGATTGTGGTGAACAGTATACCCAAATTGGATTGATCACAAGCACTACCCATCCCTTTGTAAATGTACAATTTCCAATTTCTGCCTTTGATGGTTATGATATTATTATTAAAATTGAGGCAAATTGGGGTGGGGGAACCTCTGCTAATTTTTGGCTGGATATAGATAAAATTAATATTTATAACTCCACCTGTGAGGATCCATTAGGAAATACGGTGTTAAATCCAATTGATATTGGAGATCTTTCCGAACCTTATACAATAAACGAGAATAATCTCGTATCCAATTGTTGGTCAAATGATTATGGATATTCATCACCTGATATTTTTTATAAATTTACGCCTGTTTGTGCCGGTGCCCTCACCCTTTCCCTGTGTGGAAGCGATTTTAATACCGTTCTTTATCTTTTGGATCCTGAATATGATTTACTGTCTTCCAATGATGATTTTTGTGGAACATCTTCTGAACTTGAATATTCCATTGAAACTGTTGGAGTTCCATATTATATAGTTGTGGAAGGCAAAACCTCCGCTTCGGGCAATTTTTCACTTAATGCAGAACTTCTAACCACAGCAATAAATTATTATACAGATTTCGATGAAGATGGGTATGGGGATATTAGTAATACTTTCACTTCGTGTATTGTGGGACTTTCTGGGTACGCAACCAATGCTCTTGATTGCAACGACCTCGCCAATCACATAAACCCTTCTGCTATTGAGATTTGCGACGGAATTGATAATGACTGTGATGGAGAAGCGGATGATAATACGGCGAGTGCTACCATCTCCCAAGGACCCTCCGTTGCCATTTGCAAAGGCACATCAATAATACTCAATGCCAATACCGGCGTGGGATATAATTATTCCTGGTTTAAAAATGGAAATTTGATCTCCGGAGCAACAGGATCTTCCTATACTACCCAAAAAGCCGGTAATTATCAGGTGCAGGTGAATTTCCCTTCCCAATGTTTTGCAATATCCGCAATAACTATTGTAATTGTAAATCCCCTACCGGTAGTTTCCATAACAGCTCCTTTTGGGTTGAGTTTATGCACTTATGTGGGTTTATCGGCAACAGTTGGGACGGGTTATGTTTACCAATGGTTCAAGAACGGTAATCTGATTGCAGGTGCCACAAATCTGCAATATCACCCTGTGAGTGTTGGATCATTTTATTGCAGAATCACTGATGCGAATGGCTGCATAAAAAATACAAACGTTTTAGTTACTGTCGCCTGCAAAGAGGATAGTGGTCTTTCAGGGTCCGAATATTTTTCTCTTTCTCCAAATCCCGCGTCTGATCTTTTACAGATTGACCTGCAGGTTTTCACACAAGGAGAAGAAATCGCTATAATAGAAGTGCTAAATGCTTTGGGACAGGTGATTAATGAGCATTCAGAGGCTGTTTCAAATGGTAAATTGATTACTAAGCTTTCCGTTAATGAATTGCCCAAGGGTATATATCATATCGTTGTGACCTTCAAAAATGAAAAATATATAAATGTGGTATCAATAGTAAGATAACAATTTGCTTTTTCGAAAACCAGCCGGGTTTGCCAAAATGTATTTATATTTTTATAATGTGGTTTGATTTTCTCAATTTAATCATTGACCTTAGCTGTAATAAGTTGAATATTTGATTTTTAAATTCTAACCATATGAGAAATTTAAC
>CAZXBG010000128.1:0-7455 GCA_964638865.1 uncultured Chitinophagales bacterium
AACTACTTGATTGTCGATACGAAAAATTGCGTGTTTTGAAAACCTTTTGAAATTTGAATTGCGCAAAGCTAAACTTAGCTATAATCTTGTTCAAATTACTTTCTCACGTAAACTCTCACCCCCCCCCAACCCATTTTCAAAAAATGCAATAGATTCTCACCTCCACATAAACCACCTAAACATCCTCTTTAAAAACAAAAATTTCTTTTTATTATAAGGCGCATAGCGAACATTTAATTCCGGAAAAAAATACTTGTGCATCACACTTTTTTTATGCGAAAATTCATCAAAAGAATATTTGCCCTGATATTTTCCGATACCGCTGCTTCCAACGCCGCCAATAGGTAATTTTAAATGTCCGAAATGTAACATTACTTCATTTATTACCATATCGCCACAACGAATTTCTTCCGACACCTTTTTTATAAGGGTTTTATTTTTTGAAAAAAGATATAATACAAGTGGATCAGGATTGTTTTTTATCAGATCCAATGCTTTTTCTATGTTTGTATAACCTATTATCGGCAGCACAGGCCCAAAAATTTCTTCCCGCATAAGTGGGGAAGCGGGATCAGGATCAAGAATAATTGTTGGGGAAATATATTTTTCATCGCGATCGGTTATTCCACCAAAAACAATATTTTGTTTATCCAATAATTTATTTATTCTGTCGAAATGCGTTGTATTAATTATCCTCCCAAAGTCGGGACTTAGCTTTGCATCTTTTCCGAACGCTGACTCAATTTTTGCAATAATTTTTTCTGATAAAGCATTTTTTAAATTTTCCGGAACAAGAATATAATCGGGAGTTACACAGGTTTGTCCGCAGTTGCTGAAGGCACCCATTGTTATGCGCGCTGCTGCTATGTCAAGATCAGCAGTTTCGTCAATGATACAGGGATTTTTTCCGCCTAATTCTAATGCAACAGGCGTTAAATGTTTTGCTGCGGCTTCATATACATGTCGGCCTATTTGGGTTCCACCGGTAAAAAAAATAAAATCAAATTTTTGCGTCAATAATTCCTTTGTTCCTTCTGCGTCGGCATTTACTACATGTATATATTTTTTATCAAAGTTATTGTTGATCATTTCCTCCAATAAAGAAGCGGTAGATGGTGCATTTTCTGAGGGTTTTATAACTGCCGTATTTCCTGCTGCAATTGCACCTATTAAGGGTCTCATTGCTAATAAAAACGGATAGTTCCAGGCGGCAATTATTAAGGTATTGCCATAAGGCACTTTTTGAATATAACTTTTAGCGCGAATATGAAAAAGGGGCGTAGATAATTTTTTCGGCCGCATCCATTTTTTAAGATGTCCGATAAAATATTTTAATTCCGTTTGTATTAATCCAACCTCCGCACCCCAGGCTTCAAATTTCGATTTGTGCAGATCTTTAAATAATGCTTCTAACAATTTGTCTTCAAAATCAATTGTAAGCTGTAATAATTTTTTTAATTGTGTTATTCTGAAATCGCAGGAGAGTGTTGCTTTTGAAGCAAAATAAAACCGTTGATCAACAATCAATTTTTCCTTCTCCATAAATTTATTCCACAATTACCTTCGTGATATTATTTCCATATTCCGATCTGATAGTAAGAATATACACTCCCGCATTTCCACCCGGAATATCAATTTCTTTTATAATATTTCCATAAGCAGCAGCCTGTTCATATTTTGATATTTGCTCTCCCAGTATATTTGAAACAGTTAATACAATATCCTGTTTTTGGGCCAAGGTAAAACTGCAATTAAATTTCCCCTGATTTGGATTTGGAAAAATAATTAAGTCTTCCACCAAATAATTTCCTACCGATTGAAATACAAAATCTATCTCCACTGACCATGCAATACAAGGACCATTAATTGCTGCAACCTGATATATTCCTTCCACAGCGGGACTATAAGTTACGTCGGTTGCACCGGGTATCGGACTTCCCATATAATACCATTGCACATCCCATGTAGAAGAAGTAGTTAATACACCTCCAATTACAATAATTGCAGGTGCTGATGGATTTTCAAATACTTCAATACTTATCTCGGCACTTTCCGCAAAACATCCTCCAACACCGGTAACGGAAAGGTCATAAACTCCTGTTTCAAATACGATATAACTTGTACTATCGGCTCCCGGAATTTCATCTCCATCTCTAAACCATTGATAATTTCCATCTGCAATAATTGTTGCATCTAATATTGCAGAATCACCTTCACAAAAAATATTTATACCGGTTAAAACAATTTCAGGAGTTGGCACCGAAGGATAAACAGTTATTGTATCATAAAAAGTATAACTTATAACAGGATGCGAAATACTTACTTCAACCTGATGACTACCTGTAGTTAAAATATTTACTCCAACATCGTCACCATTAAAAGTAAAAGTTCCGCAATTATCATCATCACCGGCTGCACCGGTATCATAATCTTTCATTTGCATGGTATAGGTATGATCGGGATCTAATTCAATTCCCAAACTAAAAGTTACAGGAGGAGAGGTGTCCTCAAATCCGGGCCAGGTGGTTAGTCCGAGATCATCGATAAGAATATATAAATCCGGTTTTTCTGCCTCAATTAATCCGGTACATCCGAAAAAAGTACAATCATCGCATCCGCTACTTAAAACAGAAACATAATCCAAAAGATATCCTATGGTATCAATAGTAACCGTATGACTGACGATATATTCTGTTTCTATACCCCCAATTGCATTATAAGTTTGAGTAGGAGGAAATTCCTCGTTACTGGTAACTCCATTTCCAAAATCCCAGGTATAAGTAAATCCATCAACACCTAAACTAGGTATACTGGTTTCAAAATCAACTTCAAGTGGATCGCAGCCGAAGGTTGCAGTTGGAATTATTCCGCCACCACCAATTGCAGCCGGCAAAACTTCAATAAAAATGCTGTATTCTGCGGCCTGATCACCACCGGGATATTCCAATGTTGCTATTAAGGGCACAGTAACCTCATACCAACCCGGAACCAAAGGAGTTCCACAAACCCTTGCGCAACCGTATAAACTCACATCAGGATCATAATCAACAGGAAGATCACCCAAATTTGTAGAAACAAACATTCCATAAGGCGTCCCAACCGGTTCGAGTATATGGTAATTCAAAAACTCCAGTGTGCCCACAATATCAATGGTGGTGTCTTCTTGCATTACAAAAGTGATATCCGATTCATAAAATTCACCGGCAGTAGCAGGTGGAAGCGTATCCGGATAAACACCGGGCAATACAAATCCATAATCAATGGAACAGGTACCGCAGACTTGGGCTTGTAGATTGGAATGGATAAAACAAGTAAAAACGATGATTATTGTGGCAAGTTTACGCATGTGTGATTGTATTTTGATGGAAAATTAGGATTTTTTTAGAAGAATTCAGGGCCAATTGCGAACAAAATTTATAGCAGAACCAAATCCAGGTTCAAAAAATGCAATTGTGGAAAAGCGGAATCAAAATAAAAAGTTCACATTAAATTAAGATTCAACTTTAGATTATGAACACTATATTTTGAAATATAATGGTTCTAGCTTATCGATTTTTTTTAATGCACAATTTTTCAAAATCAAGCACAATAAAACATACAATTTTACTTCATATAATAATAAAGTAAAAAAGATATGATTTTAAGATAAAATACGATTTGCAAAACAATCGGGTTTGTTTTCTGAAGGTTAATATATTCTGTTGTTAACCATAGAATAATATAGAGAGATGAACTTTGTCGGGAACTTGAAACGCAAAGTATGAACAGAAGAAACCTCTTAAAAAGTATTGGATTATTAGCTGCAAGTCAATTTTTGCCTGATAATAAAATAATTGCATCCAATACAATTTCCGCTGACAAAAAACCAAAATGTATATTGCGGATTGCTCATATTACAGATATTCATATTGGAGATTCAAAAAGTGCAAGTTCGGGATTGATAAAATGTTTACATCATATTCAGAATTTACCGGAAAAGGTCGATATCATATTTAATGGAGGTGATACCATTGAAGATGCACTGTTTAAAACAAAATCGCAGGTAACAAAACAATGGGATCTTTGGCATAGTTTATTGAGAAATGAATGTTCGCTTGAAATGGACAGTTGTCTTGGCAACCACGATATATGGGGTTTATACACCGAAAAAAAAGACCTTTTATACGGAAAGAATTTTGCAATGGAAATGATGAAAATGGATAAGACGTATAAAAGTTTTGATCTAAATGGATGGCATTTCATATTTCTCGACAGCACACAAAAAAAGAAAAACGGTTTATGGTATACCGCAAAGTTAGGAGAGGAGCAGACCGATTGGTTAATAAACGATCTTGCGGCAGTGCATCCTGAAACTCCTGTAATGGTGATGTCGCATATACCAATCTTGTGTGCTAATGTTTTTTTGGATAATGTAAAACTCAAATTTGGAAAATTTCAGGTTCCGGGTTCATGGATGCACACGGATGTTAAAGAAATTGTTAGCATTTTTAATCAGCATAAAAATGTAAAGTTATGTGTGAGCGGACATATTCATTTGTACGACAATGTGGTATATAATAATGTTACTTACAGCTGCAATGGTGCCGTATCAGGCGACTGGTGGAAAAACGAAGTATACCATGAAACACCGGCAGGGTATGCTCTTATAAACTTATTTGAGGATGGTAGTTTTACAAATACCTATATGAATTATAATTCCTGATTTCGAATTTACAATTTAATAACATTAACTTAATTCTGAACTTAGTTATATCAGAGGTTATTCCTATTTACTTTACGGTATGATAGTAGCTACCTCCGTTTCTGCATTAGACCCTATACTTAATATGGTAGATAAAAATATTCCCGATGCCCATATTTTATTTTCTTCTAAACAATATTTATTGTTATGTGAAAAGGAAATACAAAATGAAAATTGGGATGTTGTGCTTAAAAATTGCCTTAAGTTTTTAACAGAATTGCCAATTTCGCACCGGATATCGGATAAAAAGACCGCAGCCTATTCGAATTTCCGGCAGATTGCTTCCACCATGTTGGCCAAACATCACAACTACGATTCTATTATTAATTTATTGAATGTTACAGCGGATATTACCGAATTTACAAAAACCTTTTTTCACGATATCGATAAAAAAGGAGTGCATCTTCCCAAACCAAAACCGAATAAAGTAGAAGTGATTTTTATTTATTCCTTTTGTGTAAATTTTTACAATATGATTGCCGTTTGTTTTGATGAATGAACGTTCATTCACCATACGAATCCTATTTTAAATATTGCCTTGTTTTTGGTATAATGATATACCGTCTGACTATCCGACCACCAGTCTTCTTCTGTTACGGTATATTTACTTAATTTATAACCGAGACTCATGATAAATCCGGTTTGTTTTTTAGAGGAGTTTATCCTGATACCCAAACCTAATCCTGCAGTAATTCCAGGATTAAGATCTATTATCCCATTTGCATCTTTATTAGCTAATAGCGTGTACATTCCCAAATCACCGTAAACAAAGGGTGTGTTTTTACCCTCTACAAAATTCCATCTTCCATCCAGATATACCGAAAGATAAAAATCATCAGATGCCTCTAATGTCAATCCGATTCCTGCTTGTAGTCGCTCATTAAAATGATACCCGTTTATAATATCCAGTATTACTCCACCCGAATATCCCCAATCGTTTGTGCCCATTAATAGTCCTATGGAAGTAAAAAAAGTATATCCGGTATCTCTGGGACTGTAAATAGTTTGAAAGGGATCGAATTCAGGCTCCTTTTTGATGGATATTATGGAGGATTTCGGTAACACAATTATGCTTCCACCTAATATTTGAATTGCAATGGTACTGTCAGGATAATCACCTAACAAGGTTCCGCGATAAACACTGCCATTTTCCAGATAAACAACATCTTCCAGGTTAGATTGTGCAATTGCCTGATTGGAATTGAATATTAAAGCTGTAAAAACGAATAAAATAAGGAGGATACGCATTGTTTTCAACCGGGTTTAGATTGTTTATATTTTGTAAAAAAACACCATTTTATGAAATAACAATAATTATTACCTATATTTGAATTGAATAAATACAAAGTAAATGAAAACCTATCTTTCCTCTAAACTAAGCATTTTTTCCCTTTCGCTCCTGATCTTTATACTTTATAGTGGTTGTTTAAAAGATAGCTGTGAAAAAACCTATCATTATATTGCTTATACCCCTGTTTACATCTCAGAAGCCGAACTTCGGGCCTCTGTTGCAATACTTCCTGCAACCGATATTGTCGCCCCGGGAAAGATCTATTATATGTCGCCGTACATTTTTGTAAATGAATTGGATAAAGGAATTCACATCATCAACAATACCGATCCATCCAACCCGCAAAATATCGCTTTTATCAATATTCCCGGTAATATTGATATTAGTGTGAAAGATAATATTTTATACGCTGATAGTTATATAGATTTAGTTGCTTTGGATATTTCTGATCCACTTAATGTTATGGAAGTGAATAGAGTTATGAATGTGTTCCCTCAAAGAGAATATGAAGGCTGGACCACCGAACCCGGCTTAGGAGTTGTTGCAGATTTTATTGAACGGGATACGCTTATTACAGAGGATTGTGGCAACGACGGATGGAGCGGAGGTTGGGACGGCGGTATATTTTTCACCCTTACAGCAAGCAACGTAGTTTCTGGCGAAGGATCTCAAGGCACGGCAAATAATCCAGGATACGGAGTTGCCGGTTCCATGACACGTTTTGCCATTGTAAACGACTATTTATATTGCGTAACACCATCCGAAATGCAGTTGTTCGATATTTCTAACCCGGCAGCTCCACAGCAAGGATCGGCAATTTCTTTATTTGCAAACGTGGAAACGATATTCCCATACGATAATCATCTTTTTATTGGTACTACCACAGGAATGCAGATTTACAATAATGCAGTCCCGGAAAACCCTGTATTTGTTTCAGAATTACTGCACTTGACGAGTTGCGATCCGGTAATTGTTTCCGGTACTACTGCCTATTCAACATTGCGCTCCGGAACAGCATGCGGAACTACTAAAAACGACCAACTTGATATCATTGATATAAGTAATATTTCGGCGCCGGTTTTAACTATCACTTACGAGATGACACATCCGCTTGGACTTGGACTCGATGGTGATAAATTATTTATTTGTGATGAAGACCTGAAAATGTATGATGTTTCCGATCCTTTGCAAATGCAACTTTTACAAACCGTAAATATCAGTTCACCTTACGATGTAATTGTTTTGGGAGGATTATTAATTGTCGTTTCGGAAAGCGCCATCACACAATACGATTATAGTTCGGGCACATTAGTAAAATTGAGTGAACTTACTGTAATGCGAGATATTTGATCTTAAAGCGATTTTCACTTTTGTGTTTCGAAATATGCTCAATCGAAATAATATTGTCACATAAACCAGGGTT
>CAZXBG010000128.1:7555-11448 GCA_964638865.1 uncultured Chitinophagales bacterium
ACCAGGGTTACTGCTTCAAAGTACGCTCAATTGGTAAAATTAGGCGTTAATCTGAACCCTGGTTTCAGATTAAATTGAAAATCGTCAATTGAAAATTGCCAAATCCTTTACCGCACTAACGTAAAATTCCCTTGTTTGAAATAATCAACATTATCCAATCCTTTTCCGCTCACTACATAAACATAAACATCTAACTCCTGCTCCACGCCATTGTAAACACCATTCCAACCTTTAACCGGATCGTTACTGAGGAAAAGAAGTTCGCCCCAACGATTATAAATCTTAAATTCGAAATCGCTCAATCCATAATTTAAAGGAAGAAAGAAATCATTCACTCCATCTCCATTTGGAGAAAAGGCATTGGGAACATCTAATATCGAAATCTCCTCAATAATTATTGTATCACAAATTTTACTTTCGCAACCAAATTCATTGGTTACTGTCAGACAAACCTCGAAAACACCTGCAATTGGATATAAATGAACCGGATTTTCCTCTGTGGAGGTAAATCCATCCCCAAATTCCCAAAACCATTCCACTGCGTCTAAACTTTCATCGGTAAAATTGGTAGGGGAGAAAACCGTAGCAGGGTTTGGACTAAAAGTAAATTCAGCCTCAGGATAATCATAAACAGTTACTTCTATGGTGGTTGTATCATCAGGAACGCAATCTAATGCAGAATTTGCAATTAAAGTTACCGTATAGGTTCCGGGTGTATCATAACTGTGTGCAGGATTTTCTTCCGTGGAAGTAGAGCCATCTCCAAAATCCCAATTGTAAGAAGCGGAATTTACACTGTTATTGTCAAATTCAACATCAACCGGAAAACACCCGCTTATTGGATCAGCCGTGAACTCGGCTGCGGTTGCCGATTGTGTTAGCGAGAATTTGAACACCCCTAAATTACAATTTGAGCTATTATTGGTATTACTCACAACATCATCCGTTGTTGGAAAATCATCATTACCTCCGCACCCTGCACAAACTGCCTGATATACCACTCCGGTTTTATCGAAACGGCTTGTACCGCCATCAACGTGTTCTCCGCTCAATGGTCCACCAAAGTAAGTAGAATAGATCAAGCTGGTCATATTTTCTTCAAACACAACAAGATAAAAGTCACTGCCATCAGTAGAAGATTGAAAAGCATCTCCAGTAATCGGCATATCATGCACAGTGCCAGTAGCCGGGTTATAAAATTGATTTACACTACCTCCCCATCCTGAAACATAGATATAATTGCAATTATCAACCAAAAAGGCCGTTGGGGAGATATTCACTGCATTATCACCGCTCCCAAAAACTGTGGAAAACTCCATTTCCGAAAGGGTAGAATCCAATTTCGTGATATATTGTGAGCTTCCGGGATTTTCATAAACAGCGCCAATTACAGGGTAACTCCCCAAAGTTTGACCAGTGATAAATATGGAATTTACATCATCTATTTCTGTAAGCATAGTCTGGTCGTAATTATTTGTCCCAATATAAGTGCTATTAAATATTTCGGTAGCATTTATTTCAATGGTCATTACAAAGCCATCGCAGGTTCCGCCTTTATAGGTTTCATTAAGTGCACCTGTTGTGGTAGGGAAATTATTACTTGCTGTTCCACCGCAAACAACAAATTTTGAAGAATTCATTTTTTTGATACTATATACTGCATCATCGGAGGAACCGCCTACAAAGCTGCACCAATTTAGTTCGGAGAGATCTTCATTCAGTTTGGCTACAAACCCATCTTGCTGTCCGCCAATAGTACTTTGAAAAACACCTGCAGTAACGGGCATATCTGAAGAGCGGGTGCAGGAAGCCACATAAATATTACCCAAACCATCAACAGTAACCTCACCTCGGGCATGGTCACCATAATTATAGGAGGTGCTTCCGGTATTTAAAGCATCGTTCCCGGTTCCACCCAAAAATGTAGATCCAATCAAAGCAGTACCGTCTACATTGAATTTTGTTACAAAAGCATCACTGCCGGTATTAAAATACAGCACACCTTCAATAATTATAAATGCACCGGCATTAAAAGTATTATCGAAACAACCTGCAGTAACCGGATAGTCGTTAGACCCGGTAGCTCCAAAAACGATCAATTCATTATCATTATTTACGATCAAACTATAAGGAAGATCGTTTGAAGTGCCACCACAATAGGTAGAATAAATTAAACTGGTTCCATCAGGAGTAAATTTCGAAATGGTAATGTCGGCTACGTAAAAATCAGTACCGGGCACATAAGCGTCCTGGAATGCACCAACAGTTAGGGGATAACCATCGTCAAAAGAGATTCCAGCACCATATAAATTTCCTTCCTCATCATAGGTTGCGGAATATCCCCAATTGTCGGCAGTAGAACCGGAATAACTGGCAAATATCAAGATAGCAGGATCAATTGTTAATTCAATATTTTTATCATAACCATTTGGAAATGAAAATGATACCGTTGTAGACTCCAATATAAAATCACATTCAACCATAGTTTTTACCCCTGCTACCATTTGATACGCAATTGGGTGCATTTCCAGTATTGTATTGATGGAAGTAATCAGTTCCAGATTTCCCCCGCTGATGCGAATATCCTGTAATCCTTCATACCGGAACCGAATTTGAGAAGCGTTGGCATTTGGAGCAAGTATAAGGTCGTATTTCATGGAATTGCTCTGACTGTAAACTAACAAGTCGGTTCCGGGATACAGTTGTTCATATCTTATAGCACCATATGCGGGCACCCCGCCTTTCCATTTGGATTCGTCGTTACCATGAAAATAATTGTAATAATTATCGAATTTATTTTCTCCGGTAACTTTGACATTGGGATTGGCATTTTGAAAATGCGTTCTGAATGCGTGTTTTTTTAATATGAAATTCTTAATATCCTCCGCATTACCCTCGTGTTTATAATGTCCCAATTCGGAAGAATTAGAAAAACCCCAGGTAAACCTGTCCTTTTCGAGATACAGATTTCCTCCGTAAACTGGAGTAGAGAACAGAATATTTTTTTGCCACTGACCATTGTTTTGAATATACTGCAGATCTCCGGTTTTGGCATTTGAACCTGCATGTAAAATGGAAATTGAAATGCTAAGAAGCAGTAGAGTATAGATTTTTTTCATTTGCATCATTTTCAAAACCCGAATTTAAACAATTTTACGATAATTTCGGGCACTCAAAAGTAATCTTTACGCGAATATGATAGAAACATTTGCCAACATACTTTCAGATAAGATCAAATTAGGGTTGCCTGGTTTGGAAGCACATAAAATTATGGCGCCAGTTGCGCGTCCTATCGAAAATTTTGAGGAAAAGGATTATCCCTCCGCAAAAAAAGGTGCAGTGTTGATATTATTTTATCCTGTGCTCGAAGAAATTTTTATGGTTTTAATAAAACGCCCTTCGTACGATGGTGTGCATGGAGGACAGGTAAGTTTTCCGGGAGGGAAAGTGGAAGAAACGGATAAGGATACTTCTTTTACCGCATTGCGCGAAACTGAAGAAGAAATTGGCGTTGAAAGATCTCAAATTAAAATATTTGGACAACTGAGTAACATTTATATCCCTCCCAGTAATTTTTTTGTATATCCGTATTTAGGATTGATAAAATCTAAACCTGATTTTTTTCCGGATAAAAATGAGGTGGAATATATAATAGAAACTCCGGTAAATATTTTATTGGATCAAACAAATAAATCAACTATAAATATCAATAGAAAGGATATCAATTTTGAAGCTCCATGTTATCTCATTAATAAACACAGGGTTTGGGGAGCTACGGCAATAATATTGAGTGAGTTAGAATTTTTGTTGCGCAACATCAAATAAAAACAGCAACGAATAAAAACAAGTAAATAACACAATTTACCTTTCTTTTGGCTGTTCATTCGTGCATT
>CAZXBG010000129.1:0-11411 GCA_964638865.1 uncultured Chitinophagales bacterium
GCTGTAATAAGTTGAATATTTGATTTTTAAATTCTAACCATATGAGAAATTTAACGTTTAAATGCTTTTCTATAATATTATTTGCATTTGTAATGGCTGGTTGCGGGCTATCTGCTGACAATAAAGCTGCTCAAGAAACAGTTTCAAAATTTTACGATGCACTAAAAGATGGAAATGCTCCACTTGCAGCATCGTTTTGTGGCACGGATGAAAAAATGACTCTAGAGGCTTGGGAAGAAATACTTAATATTAATCTCAACAGTATGGGTAAAGTAACGAGCTATGAGAAAAGCAATGGTTTCAGTGTTACCAAAGAAAACCGAACCTCGAGAGTTAAACTTTCTTATACCGTTAATTATGTGGATGGAAAAAGCTCCGATTCACTGGAATTGGTAAATAAGGGGGAGGGGTTTAAGCTTTACGTTTATAGTCCGGTCCTCGTTCAAGCCACCTATCAGGATGAAATGAACCGTGCAGAAAAAAATGTGGAAACCTATTACAAAGCCCTTCAGCGTGGTGACTACCAGTCGGCCATTGCACTTGTCGGGTATTCAGGACTAGAAAAACATCCTACTGATGAGTGGTTGAATTTTTACCGTTATGCAGAAACTGCAGGAGGTAAAATTTCTGAATTCACAATCGACAAAACTTCTTCTAAATCATACTTGCACACCCCTCATAGTGAGGCAGGCATGGGAAATACCTACTCATTCCTCATTAAAACTAAACGCAACAACATCGAAATTTTCGAACACGTTGATTTATTTCAACCCAAATACGGCGAACCCCTGCTGATAGTTGGCCATAATATCGAATAAGGTTGATGCGTATCAGAAGTCCGTTTCCAATTGTTAATTTTCCAGATAGCTATCGGGAGTCTGTTCTCCCAGTAGCCATTCTCAATTAATTTTCCCTATCTTTGCACCTTTATTAACATTCTACAGCAACTCTGCTATAATTCAAGGAACATAAACACAGTTACCTGTCCGAATTGTGACGGGGATCTGTTAGAGCAATTTATTTTTTAAATATTTATGAAGACTTTTCAAGATCTTGGGCTATCGAAGCCTGTACTGGACGCTATTGAGGCGCTTGGTTTTATTAATCCAACACCAATTCAGGAAGAAGTAATTCCTGCAATGTTGACAGAATCGCAGGATATTATCGCCCTTGCACATACCGGAACAGGTAAAACTGCTGCTTTCGGATTGCCATTAATCGAATTGATCGATACCACAACAAAAAAGCCTCAAGCACTTATTTTGGCGCCAACTCGTGAATTATGTGTTCAAATTGAGAACGATCTCAAACTTTTTGCTAAAAATTCCAGAAGTTTTAATTCCGTAGCAGTTTATGGTGGAGCAAATATCCGCAACCAAATTGATAGCATCAGAAGAGGAGTTCAGGTTGTAGTTGCAACTCCGGGCCGGTTAATTGACCTTTTAGGTCGTAAAGCCGTTGACCTGACGCAGATTAAATACCTCGTATTAGATGAGGCCGATGAAATGCTGAATATGGGATTTCAGGAGGATATAGATGAAATTTTATCCACCACCCCTAAAGAAAAGGTAACCTGGTTGTTTTCGGCAACCATGCCCTCTGAGATCAAACAGATTTCTAAAAAATATATGCATAAGCCGCTGGAGATATCTGCCGGTAAGATGGAACAGGGAAATGTGAATATTGAACATCAGTATTATATCGTTTCCCCTAAAAACAAGTATCCAGCTTTAAAACGAATACTCGACTACAACCCTGATATTTATGGTATCATCTTCTGCCGCACCAAAGCCGAAACACAGGATGTAGCGGAGCGTTTGATCAAAGATGGTTATAACGCAGACAGTTTACATGGAGATCTGAGTCAGATGCAGCGCGACAAGGTAATGGCTGCATTCCGCGAACGCACTTTGCAAATGTTGATTGCAACAGATGTTGCTGCACGCGGAATTGATGTAACAGACCTTACCCATATTATCAACCTACATTTACCGGACGATATTGATTTTTATACACACAGAAGCGGACGTACCGGAAGAGCAGGAAAAAGTGGAATTTCTCTTGTGCTGATATCTGAAAAAGATATGTATCGCATTAAACAACTGGAGCGCAAACTCACCAAACCATTCAAAAAAATGATGGTGCCAACCGGTATAGAAGTGTGTGAGAAACAATTACTTAGCCTAATTCACCGCGTACGGGAGGTGAAGGTAGATGAAAAGGAAATTTCTAAGTATTTACCCATGATCGAAAAGGAATTTGAAAACCTGAACAAAGAGGAAGTAATTAAACGTTTTGCTTCTTTAGAGTTTAACCGTTTCCTCAATTATTACCGTTTTGCAGAAGACCTCAACATGCGGGAACAACGCGGTGAAAATCGCGAGCGTTCCGTTAGAAAAGGCGATGCCGATCTGATGTTTATCAACCTCGGAAAAATGGATCACATGGTTGAAAAAGACCTTGTGGAGATGATCAAACAGGTTGGAGGACTCAAACCAAACGAAATTGGAGATATTCGTTTAAAAGGTGCGTATTCATTTTTTGAAGTTCCGGCTAATATGTCGGAAAAAGTAGTAAAATCTTTTAATGGATTTATTTTCCGTGGAAGAAGAGTTCGCATCGAGATCCAAAACGAACGCCAGGAACGCAGCGATTTCCCCAAAAAGAAGTCAAGTGGCCGCGATCGTAGGCCAATGAAAAGAAGATGAAGTAAATAATTGAGAATGGAGAAGGTCTGCTTGACAGTCGAAAATTGGACTTAATTTTCCTTCGAAAGAATATATAGCTCATGGTTAGTTAATAATCATGGGCTTTATTTTTTATAGGGAAAGAAAAATAGTAATTGGTGTCTTTTTCCACCGATAACATTTTTATCGTATAACTCCATTCCATATATTCGCCCTTTCAAAGAAGAGCAATTTCAGATGATTCATTATCAAACATGGCAGTTACCTTATGCAGTTAATCCTGCATTTAAACAGCGCACAGCGTATTTCTGTATGGAATTCGGTATCCATCAGGCATTAAAAATTTATAGTGGAGGATTGGGATATTTAGCTGGAAGCCACATGCGCAGCGCATTTGAGCTCAAACAGAACCTAATCGGGATCGGAATTTTATGGAGACATGGTTATTACGATCAGGTGCGAGATGATCACGGTTTTATGGCTGTACAGTTCCAGAAAAAATTGTATACTTTTTTACAACAGACTGATATTCAATTTACTATGCAGATTGATGGAAAAGATGCACAGGTAAAGGTGTATTATCTTCCTCCCGATGTATTTGGTTCTGCTCCAATGTTTCTGATGAGTACTGATTTCCCTGAAAATGAGGAAGATATCAGAAAATATACACATAAATTATACGATCACGATACAAATACTCGTGTTGCTCAGAATATGATACTCGGCATTGGCGGCGCAAAAGTGGTGGAAATGCTCGGCGGTGCTGATATTTATCACATGAACGAAGGCCATGCACTTGCCATGACATTTTATCTTTTTAACCAGTTGAAAGATGTAGATAAGGTGCGTGCCAAAGTAGTTTTCACCACACACACACCTGAAAAAGCAGGAAATGAGGAACACGATATTAACCTTTTAAACAAAATGGGATTTTTCAGCGGTATCCCACTAGAACTGATACGGAGCATTACAAAAACAGAGGGCGACATGCTAGGATATACTCCATCCTCCCTTTATATGGCTAAAATTGCTAATGGAGTGAGTCAGCTTCACGGCGTGGTGAGCAAAGAAATGTGGAAGGATTATGAAGGGACCTGCAATATTATTAGCATAACAAATGCACAGCAAAAGAAATTTTGGGCGGATAAGGAATTAAATCAGGCATATGTTAACCGGGATGATGACAGTTTAACACTCATTAAAAAAGAACTCAAAACGGAATTATTTGAAGTGGTGGCTAATCAGACCGGTAAGATCTACGATCCGAATGTGTTCACCATTGTTTGGGCCAGAAGATTTGCCGAATACAAAAGAGCAAACCTTTTACTCCGCAATAAAGAACGGTTCCTGAATTTTATCAACAACCCAAAATATCCGGTGCAGATCATCTGGGCAGGTAAACCATATCCTTTTGACCATGGTGCAGTTAATACTTTTAATGATCTAATCTCTTTTTCGCAAGACAGAGAGAATTTATCCGTTCTGGTTGGTTATGAGATCGGATTGAGTTATTTGTTAAAACGCGGTGCAGATGTGTGGCTCAATACCCCTCGACGCCCTCGTGAAGCCTCCGGAACTAGCGGAATGACTGCAGCAATGAACGGAGCAGTAAACGTAAGTGTTTTGGATGGTTGGATCCCGGAGTTCGCAAAACATGGAGAAAACAGCTTCATAATTCCTCCTGCAGATCATAATACCATGGAAACCATTGATATTGACAATTACGATTATGAAAATTTAATGGATGTGCTCGAAAACGAGGTTTTGCCTGCTTATTACGATGACCCTAAAAAATGGCTTGGCATTGTAAAAAACAGCATCCACGATGTATATCCCTATTTCGACAGCGATCGCATGGCTGGCGAGTATTATCAAAAGATGTATCAGTTTGCTTATAATCCTATCGATAGATTGTTGGATTCTGTACTAGAGAATAAGGATTGAGGTGTTGGTGGTGTAGTCGTGTGCAGACTCTGAACTAATCGGAAGTGGCAGTCGCAGTAGTAAGTTTGTCAACCCAGAAATTCAACGGTTCGAAGCTTTGCGAAGTGGCGGTATTCGAAGCGAAAGGCTTCATCGGAACTAAAATTATCATTTGAAAATATAAGTTTCAGGTTTACGATTCACGCCGCCATTTTGCAAAGGTTTTGTTATAGGATGTGCGGCATGATGTGATTATGTTTTCGGGTTAAAATAAACATCAATTTATAATTATTTTTTTTGATACAACTTTCTTTTGTTCCGCAAATATTTCAATAAAATACAAACCTTCCGGCTCTTTAATTAATGAAATAATATTCCATTTGTCCTTTAATATATCTGTATAAATTAAAGCTCCGGATAAATTTATAATTCGAATGGAATAATTTCCTGGGTTTTCATCTAATTGAACGTAAACATCACTATTAAAAGCATATATATTAGCATTGAGGAGAATAAAACTCTCGAGGTTAACGTTGGTGGTATCACCTATTGTGTCACCGGCTAAAATTCCGGTATTGCATTTAATTTCATAAGCGTAATCTTTAATCACAAGTGTTCTTCCATTTTCCTTAATATCACAACGGATCCAACCATAATGCAGACAATCGGATGTATCAATAAACCGAACGCCCAAATAATGATCTAATACTTCTGGATACCAAATGCCACCTTTTGGAAAGTAGTCACCGTCTGTTTGAATATATCGGTATGCCATTGTTTGATAGCCATTGTTATGGAAAATTAGATTCCCGTCTGTTATTACGCTTTCATTTAAAGCGAATGGGAAGTAAACGGTAAAACCTCCATAAGATGGACTAATTATGTGTGTTAACGCCGCTATTTCATTGTTTGGGGATTGAGGTCCTGCGTAAATTGCTTCAAAATGAGAGGTATAGTTAGAATAATAAGTTGAAAAATCAAAAGACCGATTCAAAAATGCAAAATCCATTGAAGCATCATTATCCATATTAACTGCCGCACTTTCCCAATTGTTGTCCAAAACAATATCAGGGTCAATATCGGTATAAACAGCCTGTCCCATGGCATATTGATGTAATGTCAGGAAACAAGCTGATATAGCCGAGTATTGCATTAAATTAAATTTTTCTGATTTCATTTACTGTTTTACAAATTGTTTAACAATGGTATTTCCATCATCAAATTTAATCAAAATTTGGTATACCCCCGATGGGAAAACAGAAATATCTATCATTCCATTGTTACCCATTTGTGTATTAAAATACAATTCACCCAATGTATTGGTCACTTCTACTATTATTGACCCAGCAATTGTACAATCAGTTTGTAAACATTTGGCTTGAAGGTTAATAAAGTTATTTGCCGGATTCGGATAAATATTAACATCGTACATTGAAGAACCGGCTAAGCGGCCCGGTGGATAATATGCACTAATGGGAATCTTTATATATCCGAAGGAATATGCAGGTACTATAAAACATTTAAAAGGGTCGCCACTCCCAGGGCAATTCGGAATATTTAAAATGGTATCCACCTGTATTAATTCAATTGGGAAGTCATTATTATATGGGTTTTTATAACATTCATTTAATTTATAGAGCGTGTTCTTCCCTTGGCCGGAGGTAGAATAAGGTTTTGACGCGTTTACACAATAAATGGTGGCGGTATCGGTGATAGTTAAAATACCACCGGGAAATAAACCTGTGGTACCAGCCGTATTCAATTCATATTGTTGCGTTGTATCTCTTAGATTTGAAAAGAAGAGATATACATTTTCCTTTTCCGGGTCAATAAAGATGGTGGGTTGCACATTTACACTTGCCACATATATGCCAAAATTGCTTTGCAACAATTTTAAATTATTTTTTGTGATCTCACTTTCCAGTTGAAATACAAAATGGGTTACGCGTTTCATTAAATAATTTCGTCCATCCGGATTACTATCAACATTATAGGTATATGGAATAGTATCCTTTCCAAGAAATGCAAGTTCGTGTTGACGTGCAGGTGAAATGGTTGCATTTGTTCCACCACCACCGTAATTATGAAATGTGGAATAGGTGTGAAAACCGGATCTGTAATTAGGATTATTATTCAATTTAATATCTTTTAAGAACCATTCAAAGATGATAAATCCGTGCATAAAACCGTGAGAAAAGACTCCAACACGATTTAGTTCATCTGTTAAATAGTTCCCTTGGTCTTTAAAATTCCATTCTGTAACAATTAAATCTTTTTTAGACAAAGAATCAAGATCAAAATTCAATACGGAATTATGTACATCATAAGATTCAAGATATCTTGTTCTGATAAATGTTCTGAAATTAATACCGATGTCATCAAATGTTTCTTCAAGCCTTGCATCATAATTATCAAAAAGCCAAAGATCATTATTTGGATTCATGTCGTCGTTCAAACATGCATAACTGGAATCAAGTAGAATTAAAGGAATCGTATCCCAATTGTGTCCGTCATAATATGGATGCAGAATTACCGCATTAAAGGCGTAACGAGATTTATTCACTAAGCCGGTTATTGGTTCTTTAATACTGTATTTCAGGCGCAAATGATTATTCCAGTCTTCATCAGCTCGGGTGCCAATTCCGGCGGGGCCGGTATCACGCAATGCATAAATAGATTCATGAAGGTTTTCTGCAGGAATTGCAACTTTACAGGTAAAGGTGGGATCATTTTTAAATGCTCCGATAAAATCATGGTCATTCCAAACAGAATCGCCAACTACATAAATGTCCAATGAATCATTATTTACGCCATTAATGAATTCCCAGTAGTCTTCAAACGTATACCATCCCATCATTAATCTAGAATAATCAAAATAGGGTTCATTTCCCATTTCCACATATGCAACGGTAAGGTCATGGATGGGGTTGTCCCTTAAATATTGAATTATTTCCTTTGTCTCCGTTGCAGTATTACTGAAAATATTTAAACAATAAATTACTTTAACATTATGGCCGCTATTTTCGGTTTCAATTTTTTTAACTAAGTTGATAAAATCGTCAATATACCTATGCGCAGAGTCTAATAAATTTTGTTCTACCCAACTTTCATAAAAGTTTTTATAATCGGCAACATAACCCGGGTCTATCCAAGAAATTAGTGAGTCCTCTTTATCAGCGTCATCAATAATATCAGCTAAAGTTGGGTTATCAACAATACTATCTGTTACATCATAAAACCTTGCAATTTTCTCAATATCATATCCATATCCCGGTCCTTGCATCACATCCATAAATCTGCAATCTGCACCTCCTGGAAATCGCAAAGTCTCCGGTTTTAAATCGCTTAACCATTGCCATTGGTCCAAACTTGAAGAATCGTTTGGCATTATTTTTCTGCCAAAAATACCGGCAGTGTTAAATCCATAAAGCCCTTTATTTACTGTTTTCATTGTAGAACCCATGCTTATATTTATTACAGAATCATTAAGACCAAGTCGAAAACCCTCCGTATTTGCTGTGTCAGCTATTTCGTTTCCATAATACCAGACTGTATCCAATCCATCGGTATTCATATCTACAATTATTCCGGTTGTATCAAATTCTTCGTCGGGATAATATTGTGCGTTTACTTTTGCAAAAGTTGTCAATGTTAGTAGTATAAAAAAGACTATTCGTCTGCATGAAGTTGTTATTAAAGTTTTCATAATATTTGTGTTTAATGTGAAATTAATTATGTCAAAAATTGGAGAAATAAATGCACCGTCGACTCGGTTTAGGAACTGTCGAAGTAAGCTGAAATTATAATTGGTACCGATATATGACATTTTTGTAGCATATCCTATAACGAGTCAGCAATCGCAGTATTCAGTTTGTCAACCCAAAACCCAAAACTCAGAACTCAAAACCCTTTCAAACTATTCCGCCCCTTGTAGCAAACAATTTTGCAGATTTCTGCGCGTCATCCGACATTTTTTTGAAAGTGGAATGAATATCTGCTAACATTGCAGGTGTAAAAAACTCTTTCAATTCTTCCCAATTGGTAAAATCGGCTTCGCGGAATTTGTAGGATTGTTCGAAAAGACCCGCTTCAATTTTTACGATATATTTTTCACTCCAGCTAAAAACACTGATTTTAAAAAGGGGATGATCGATGGATCCTACTATTCTCATGTTTATTTAATTTGTTTTGAAACGGAATCAAGTATGGGTATTACTGCCGGACAAATCTCTGCGTTCACTAAAGTGAGTTCAGCGATCTGATAGATCTTTTTGCGATTTGTATGGGGATATTCGCGACAGGCTTTTGGTCGCACCTCGTAGATGCCACATTTGTTATCATTTTGCAAAAAGGGACATGGAACGGTATAAAACACCCAATCACCATCTTCATCCAACAATAAGTATTTACTAACAAACTCGTTTTGTTTAATGTGGAGGTGTTCGCAAATCCCCTCTATATCCTTCTGCAAAATGATAGGGGAATGTGTTTTGCAGCAATTGGCACAGTCGAGGCAGTTAATACCGGAAAATACAATGTCATGCACTTCGCTGATCAAAGTGTCGTCATTCGCAGATTTGCGTTTGCGCATTGTTGCAAATAATTTCCGATAAAGCGTTTTTTGCGCAGCGGTTAATTTGCCTGGAATGTGCATGTCAAAATTTAGAATGGAAGGTCATCCTCTCCTTCCGGAAGTGGTGTTGATTCCACAACAGGCTGGCTAACTGTAGGTGTTGGTATTAATGTTGATTCAGAAAGTTTTTCCATCTTCCACACATCCAGATTTACAAAATAACTCGTGCGACCCTCTTTTTCCCATTTGGAGCCTTTGATATTAAAAGTAACTTTTACTTCATCACCTACTTTATAAGTATCCAAAAGAGCAACTCTGTCCTGGATCAATTGAAATTTGATCGTATCAGTAAATACACGGTCGCTGGCCGTTTCAGACTTCTCGACAACAAATTCTCTTTTCTTGAAAGAAGAGGATACTTCCTGGGTTGGAAACAATTCCAACAATTTTCCTGATAATTCGTATGGCATATTAATTTTTTTCAAAGATAATTGGATTTTTGCTATCCTAAAAATTAGAAACTAACATATGTGGTGGAAAGAAGTAAAGCGGCTAACCTATTGAATAAATTGAGTTGTATAAATGCTCCTCGACAAAAAATCCCTTGAAAAGGTATGTTCGATTCAAATTGCATCTTTTTGATTGAAAATAGGGTAATGCGGTGTTTTCCTAGAATTGATCCAATATCTCCAATGTTAAGAAAAGGTGAAATGTTGCATATGGCAATGTAAATTTAATATTAATAAAATGCGTATTCTATGTAAACTCTGCGTTATCTTTGTGTTAATAAAATTCAAGATTATGATGACCTGTTTGTTAAATATCCTAATGTTAAGTGCCCCCCTTGAATTTCAGGAAATGGGTGCTGCCGAACTTTCCTCCCAAATGATAGAACTTCCCGGTGAATTAACGGAGGTTATTTATTTAGATGAGCACGGTAATATTATTCAAAGAGGATATATGTTAGATGGTGAAAAAACCGGAACCTGGCTAACCTATAATATAAATGGTGATATAACAGCAAAGGCAAACTACGAAAACGGCCAAAAACAGGGCAAATGGAAGATTTATGATAATGCCGGCAAGTTGGAATACAAGATATTTTATAAAAATAATAAAAAAGTTTGGGCGCAGCAATACAACGATGATGGTGATTTGACTGCTTTTACCTATAAGTGATTTTTCATTGTTAATTGCAATTCGACCCGGTTCGCAAGGCCGGGTTTTTTTTATGTAATTTTGAATATATTTACTGTGTATGAAAAAATTATTTTTGGGAATTTTATTGTTGTCTGCATACTGCATAAATGCACAATTACCGGAGTTCGAAATTTATGGATCTAAATTAAAAAATGATAATGGTACTCTGCAGGTTGTTGATGTCGTTAATTTAACTAATCATGATGGCTACGACAATCAACCTTCCTTTACTCCAGATGGAAAAATGATCTATTTTTCTTCAGTAAGGGATACTACTCAATCAGATATTTATGCAATTGATCTGAATGACTATTCCACAAAACAAATTACCAATACCGCCGAAAGTGAATATTCTCCTGTTTTTACAAACAATGGAAATTCTTTTACCGTAGTAAGAGTAGAAAAAGATTCTACGCAAAGAATGTGGGAGTTTGTGAAAAACGGAACATCACAAAAAGTGATCTTACCTAAAATAGACAGCGTAGGTTATTATTGTAAAATCGACGAAAAACAATTTGCATTTTTTATGGTATCGGAGCCCCCAACCATGATAATTGCAGATGCTAAAAAACAAAGTATACTTGCTCTTGATAAAAATATTGGACGATGTATTAAACGAATCCCGGGTGAAAATGCAATTAGTTACATAGTAAAAAAATCGGAGAGTCAATGGGTAATAAAAAAATACGACCTTGATAAAAACAGGATCAGTATTATTTCGATAATTCCACCAACAAGCGAAGATTTTATCTGGACCAACGACAATAAAATATTGATGGCGCGCAATAATCAATTCTGGATTTATAATTATACTTCCGAAACTCCTGAATGGAAAATGATTTCCGAAATAAAGGAATTAACAGGAAAAAAAATCTACAGGTTAGCATTAGCTATGGATGGTGTAACACTTGCATTTGTTGCTGATGAATGAATGGGTATTGAATAGCGGAAATAATTTCGTAACAAAGATATACTCATTTCGTGAATCGTGAGGCGTGAGTTTTCATTTACGAGGATCTACTCATTAC
>CAZXBG010000130.1:0-11381 GCA_964638865.1 uncultured Chitinophagales bacterium
ACGATGCGCTCAAACTCATTACTCATTACTCATTACTCATTACTCATTACTCATTCAAAGTGTTAAAGCAGTTTAAAACGCAGGCTGGGTTTTATACGAAGTAAAATCCAAAAATACTGCCCACTGCTCAATGATGGTGCCCACCAGCGCCGTGCACATGGCCATGTTCCAATTCTTCCGGAGAGGCATCTCTTATTTCGAGAATTTCTCCTTTAAAACACAGGTTAACGCCGGCCAAAGGATGATTAAAGTCAAGCAAGACTTCCGTTTCACCAACTTCTGCAACTCTGGCGCGGATGAGATTTCCGCCCTGATCGCGGAGGTTTATCACTTTATCAATTTGGAGAAGATCGTCGGTAAACTGACCGTCGATCATAAAAATATCTTTAGGAACGTATTCCAAAGCAGTGTCGTCAAACTCCCCGTAGGCATTTCCGGCGGCTATTTGAAATTCAAAAAAGCTTCCCACTGTTTTTCCTTCCAGGTTTGATTCAAATTCCGGTAATAAACCGCCAGCTCCGAATAAAAATACAAATGGCTGATCAGCATTCACTACTTCGATCAGGTCGCCGTCTGCGTTATCTTCCCGCAGTTCATAAGTAAGGGATATTACCTTGTTTTTTGCAATAGACATATGATAAAATTTGTTAAAGCGCCAAAATTAAGGATAATCTGAGTAATTGAAGCATGATTATTGCTGTGCAGAGGCGGTTTTAACTAAAGAAATATCGCTTTTTGATACCCAAATACAATAAAATCGAGCCTTATTATTGTTCAAAACCCAATAATCATTAGCTTTGCAATCCTTTTAATTCACCAGATAAACAAAAATCAACTTACCACATATGAAAATGAATGTTTTTAAAACCCTGTTCCTGCTGATAGGGTTGGCGTCTGCGACATCTGCGTTTGGTCAAAACGGAAAAACCGGCTCTAATAATGAAGTGCTGTTTACCGTAAATGGTCAACCGGTTACAAAAGAGGAGTTCCTTTATGTTTACAAAAAGAACAACCCCGACAAACAAAACGATTTTACAAAGGAAAGTCTCAATGAATACCTCGACCTGTACATCAATTTTAAATTAAAAGTTACAGAAGCCAGAGCAGAAAAAATTGATACCACTGAAAAGGTAAGAGAAGAACTTCAAAAATATGGTGATCAACTGATCAAATCCAATTTTGATAAGGAAGTGCTTGAACCTGCAGCTGTGCGCATGTATAATCGCATGCAATCAGAGCGTTTGATCTATCATATAATGGTTACGCTGGATCCTGCGCAAAAAGGAGCAGACAGCACAGCAGCAATTGCTAAGTTGACCGCTGCGCACGACCGTTTAATGAAGGGGGAAGATTTTGGCAAAGTTGCCGCAGAAATTTCATCGGATAAAAATAATCCAAGTGATCCTGGACTTGTTGGTTGGATCACTCCGGGTCAAATTCCGGATATGAATTTTGAAAACGCTGCGTTTACAGCAGCACCCGGAACAATTTCACCGGTTGTAAAAACCAAATTCGGATATCATATTATAAAAGTGGCAAAGGAGCGCCCATCTTCCGGAACTGTAACGGTTGCGCATATTCTTATAAAAACAGGAAAGGATGCAAAACCGGAAGAAATTGCAAAAGCAAAGGCAAAAGCGGATAGTATTTTTTCAGTGATAAAAGCCGGTGCCGATTTTGAAGAGATGGCAATGAATTATTCTGAAGATAAAACGAGTTCTGCAAATGGCGGAAAAATGGAGGGATTTACCACCGGAAAAATGGTAATGCCTTTTCAGGAAACTGCTTTTGCGTTAAAAAATCCGGGTGATCTTTCAAATCCTGTTCAAACTGCATTCGGTTGGCATATTATTAAATTGATAGAAAAAAAACCAAATGGTTCTTATGATGAAATGAAGGAGGAATTAAAAAGTAAAATTGAAAAATCGCCGGAATACAAAACATTGCGCACCGAGTTTGTAGAAAAAGCTAAAACTAAATATGCTTTCTCTGAAAATAAAGATGCAAAAAAAGAAATGCTTGTTTTGCTGGATTCCAGTTTTATTAAAAATAATTGGAGCATGAGCAGAGCAGCAAATATGAATAAGACCATGTTCACTATCGGAAATAAATCGTTTACGCAACAAGACATGGCTTCTTATCTCGATATTAATCAGCGCAGTTCACGCGATAAAAATATAGAGGAAAAATATAACAAACTTTATACAACTGCATTAGAACAAACTGTAATTGAATACGACCTTTCTGAACGCAATATTGATTTTAAAAGATTATTACAGGAATATCGCGACGGACTACCTTTATTTGCAATGCTGGAACGCAAAATATGGTCAAAAGGATCATCCGATTCCGTTGGCTTAAAAAATTATTATGAGCAACACAAGAGTGAATATATGTGGGAAGAAAGAGTTGATGCAAGTGTATATACCTGTGCAGATGATAAAATTTCAAAAGAGGTTAGAAAATTAGCTGCTAAAAACACATCTGATAAGGAGATCATGGCCAAATACAATAATGATTCCACTGAATTAGTCACCATAAAAAGTGCTTTGTTTTTGCCTGGTCAGGATACCAATGTTGATAAACTGAATAAAAAATCAGGTACCGGAGAAGATATTTTAAATGCAAACGGATCTATCACCTTTGTAATGTTGCGCAAAGTAGTTGCACCAACAAATAAAACTTTGGATGAAGCTCGTGGGTATGTAATTTCTGCTTATCAGGATGAATTGGAAAAACAATGGATAGCAGAATTACACAAAAAATATCCGGTAAATATTGATCAGAAAGTATTTAATTCAATGGTAAAATAAATTGCCTGTTAAAAATATATTTATAGCACTTTTATTATGCGCAGTGGTTTCCGGTTGTAAAAAAAATACAGTTGAAAATGATCGGGAACCGCTGGCAAGAGTGTACGATAAATATCTTTATACACTTGAAGTGGAGGGGCTGATAAATGAAAATACCAGTGCCGAGGATAGTGCAAGAATAATTAATGAATATATCGACAACTGGGTACGACAAAATCTTATCCTTAAAGTTGCAGAAGATAATTTACAGGCAACCGTAGCAGAGATTAATAAACAAGCCCTTGCCTACAAAGAATCGCTGATTATTTATGCTTATGAAAAACAATGGCTTGCCGAAAACCTTGACACCATTGTTGCAGAAGATTCGTTAAAAATCTATTTCGAACAAAACGCCAAGGACTTTACCCTCAAAGGCGATATTTATAAGTTGGCTTATGCTGTTACACCTGCAACAAATAAGAGCGCCGATTCCATTCAATTTTGGTTTTCGAGGGGTATAGAGAAATATCGATACGATCTTGAGCGTTATTGTGCATCAAATTGCAACCTGTTTTCCCTTAATTCCAATATATGGCTCAATGAAGACGATCTTTTTAAACTTTTACCCTACAATATGTATGCTGATGGCAAATTCAGAACAAAAGGACCGGTTTATTATTCAGATTCGGAGGAAAAATATTTTGTGAAGGTGGAAGATTATTATATTACTGGAAATACAGCACCCTTCGAATATTATAGAGAAGGTGTTAAAGATATCATTATTAATAAAAGAAAAATGGAGTTGATAAATAATACCTATCAACAAATTTATCGCGAAGGAATAAAACGCAATAACGCAGAATTTATAAAAAAAGAAGAATGAAAAAAGTATTTTTTTTACTACTTGCAATTATATTAGCTTCAAGTAGTTTCGCTCAACCTCTAATTGATAAAATTGTGGGTCAGGTGGGAGATAAGATTATTTTAATGAGTGAAATAGAATCCTTCTATTATGAAGAACTGCAAAAAGGAGATGTTGCGGAAGATTATCGCTGCCGTATTATGCAGGAATTGATCACACAAAAACTGATGTTGATTCAGGCCGCTAAAGACAGTATAGAAATTACGGAAGATGAGGTGGAAAATAATATTGATAACCGTATCCGTTATTTCGAAAATCTTTTCGGCTCGCAAGAAAAAATGGAAGAATTTTATGGCAAGTCGGTACAGGAGATAAAAGAAGAGTTTAGAGATGATGTACGCAATTTATTGTTGATACAACGCATGCAGGAATCTATATTCGGCAGTATGTCGGTTTCCCCAAGTGAAGTAAAAGAATTTTATAATACCATTCCAAAGGATTCGCTTCCACTTATTAATGCAGAGGTGGAATATTCGCAACTTGTAATGATTCCGAAAGCAAATGCCGAACAAAAACAAATAGCAAAAGACAAGGCTGAAGATATTCGAAAACGCATCATGAACGGAGAGGATTTTTGTACATTAGCAAGTTTTTATGCAATGGATGATAATTGTGGCGACTTAGGATGTGCTCCACGTGAAAAATATGTAACAGAATTTTCTGCTGCGGCCTTTAAATTAAAACCCGGTGAAGTTTCGGAAGTGGTGGAAACACAATTTGGTTATCACATTATTAAAATGGATAGTCGTCAGGGAGAAAAAGCATGTTTGCGTCATATATTAATTCAGCCTCCCGTTACAAATCTCAATTTTGTTGCTGCAAATAAAAAATTGGATAGTATCAGAGCAGAAATCATGTCAGGAAAAATTACTTTTTGCGAGGCCGTAAAAAAATATTCCAATGATGAAAATACAAACAGAACTTGCGGCGTTATGGTGAATCAACAATCGGGTGAGTCTTCTTTTGAGATTTCAGAATTAGCACCGGATGATTATTATTCCATTGAAAATTTAAAGCCGGGAGAGTTGTCTGCAATTTTGCCTTACACATCTGCTGATAGCAAAAAAGCTTTGCGTATAGTTCGTTTGGATGCACAAACTGCGCCGCATGTAGTTAACCTTAAAGACGATTATGCCAAATTGCAAAATGCAACTTTATCGAGAAAACAAATTGCAGTAATGAGCGAGTGGGTTGCAGAAAAAGCACAGAAAGAATATATTAAAATTGATCCTGCTTACACCGATTGCAAAGAATTACATGAATTAATAGATACCGCAAAAAAATAATTATTGTTATAACCTGTTAATTATTTTTTTAGGTCTGAAAAATTATATTGTTTTGTTTAAAATACCGGTATGAAAGAATTTAAAAATGATGTTGAAGCCATTGACTCCCTTGCAAACGATTTTCGGTCGTTAAAGGGAGAAATCGGGAAAGTTATTATAGGACAGGACGATGTGGTTGAAAAAGTATTATTGAGTATTTTTTCTGATGGTCATAGTTTATTGGTGGGTGTACCGGGACTTGCAAAAACTTTGTTGATAAAAACAATAGCCGATGTTTTACATCTTTCATTTAAACGCATACAATTCACGCCCGATTTAATGCCAAGTGATATTACAGGAAATGAGATATTAGATGAGAACAGAACTTTTAAATTTATTAAAGGACCTGTATTTGCAAATATTATTTTGGCGGATGAAATTAACAGAACACCTCCAAAAACGCAGGCTGCATTATTGGAAGCAATGCAGGAAAAAAATGTTACCATAGGTGGAACTTTGCATAAACTGGAATTACCATTTTTCGTATTAGCTACGCAAAATCCGATTGAACAAGAAGGAACCTACCCATTACCGGAAGCGCAACTCGACCGTTTTATGTTTGAGATCAATCTTGATTATCCCGATTTTGATGCAGAGATAGAAGTGGTAAAATCTACAACATCAGATAAAAAAACAGTGCTCAATAAAATTATTGGAGCGGAGGAGATCATGTATTATCAGCATGTGATCAGAAGAATTCCGATTGCAGATAATGTTTTGAATTATGCAGTTATGCTCTCATCCAAAACAAGACCCAATACCAAAAATGCAGATGCAAAAGCTACTCAATATTTAAGCTGGGGCGCCGGACCGCGTGCATCACAATATCTCGTACTCGGAGCAAAATGCAACGCTGCAATAAACGGAAAATATTCTCCCGACATAGAAGATGTAAAAGCTGTTGCCCTTCCCGTTCTCCGCCATCGCATCGTGCGCAACTATAAAGCGGAAGCCGATGGAATTGGAGTGGATGAGTTGATTAAGGGGATGCTTTGAATGAGTGATGAGTAATGAGTAATGAGTTTGATTCTCGTAAGCCGAATAATTTTATAACTGCATGGTGAGTAGCGTTCGGCCGGATGAAATGGAGGTATGGAAGTTTGATCCTACTAAACCAAATGAATTTTCCCTGACTTTTTACTTTCAGTAATTAAGTAACCAAATTTATTAAAACCAAACATTTTCATATTTTTATCACCCGACTTGTACCCACTTTTAAAGTTCAAAAATAAATTCCTTTAAAATCAATGGTTTCAGCGATATTTTTTTCATTTTTACCGCACTAAGGGGTATAAAATGTTCAAAATAAGGGTAGTAACAACAGGCTCAAAATCTAAGGCCGTTCAGGTGGTAAGTTATTATAACAACAAGCGTAAGGTTATAAAGCACTTTGGTTCATGCAAAACAGAAGACGAGCTTACCGAACTTACCGGCATTGCAAATGAATGGATAAACGATCACAGCGATCAATTATCTCTTTTTAATGATGAGAATTCTAGTGCATTGCTACTTTGCAAATTATCTTAATAAATCTCAAGATCTTACTTGTTAATATACTTAAAAGTCATTATTTTTGGTAAATAACCCAAAATATGAAAACCTTTACTTTCCTTATATTTTTGCACTTTTAAACTACTTTTCTTAATAGTCAAATTAATATATATCATCCAATCCCGCATGAAAATATCGAATGGTCTATATTATTTGGAATAGAGACCTTTGAACCTCTGGACACTTTCTATTATGTCCAAAAATTTCAAGCAGGTGGGGATAGTTTAATAGCAGGTCAAGTCTATATAAAATATATGGCGGGCATGGGGGTTTATTCATTATATAAAGATGATACTGTCAATAAAAAAGTATATACACTTTATGATGATGGTGTAAATTTAACAGATACGTTGTTGTATGATTTCACACTTCCTGTTGGTGATTCAGTTGCTCATTCCACGGAATTTTTAGATTTTCCTGATGCTCATATAAGTGATATTGATTCAATATTCATTGATGATAACTACCGAAAAAGAATCAAGATTAATTATACCCATGATTTCGAGGTAGACTCGGCCTATTGGATAGAAGGAATTGGAAGTACAAATGGAATTCAATAAGGACCTCATTGGTCATTTAAATTTCCCGGTTACAGGAAATTAGCTTGTTATAATGAATTAGGATATATATTGTTTACAGATATTGAAGATTGGTATAGTGCGATTCGGTGTTAATTGAACAGATTCCCCTTGCTATTAATAATTTGAATACGGAATTAATTTCTATTTATCCTAATCCGGTAAATAATTATATAATGCTTAAAGGTGATCAAAATATAATAAATTCAATTACAGATGCAACTTTAATAAATAGGAATGGTTCTTATTTCACATCAACACAAATACAATCCAATACATTCTTTTTTTCAAATCAGAATTTAACGCCCGGTATTTATATTTTATCATTAAAAACGTTCTCTAATATTTATACTTATAAGATCATTAAATCTTAATATTTAGAACCATCCAAAAATTTCACTTATGAAAAATTTCTTAAAAAGCAGATAATGAAATAATTGGAAATTTTAAGGTGCTACTTTTGTAAAATTAAGCTCATCTTTGAATCGTAATAAATGTTGGAGTAATGATTACATGCTCCTATTGAAATTCAATAATAAACTAAAGGAACACATGTTTAATTGACCTCAAAAAGGTGAAGTAAATTAATGAACCATAAATTATGCTGTAACTCGAAGAAAATAACCCTCTCCCGTACGATTCACCGCTCACGAAAGTCACCGTGAAGCGTGAGGCGCGAGTGCGCTGGCTCCGCAATCGGTATTTTCCCCAAAAAGGCATACCTTTTTGCCCTCACGATTCACGATTCACGAATTGTCAGACGTGAACCTTGAGCCCTTCCGGAACCATCTTCCCCTATAATCGTTTCTCCTTCTTATTAAGTACCTTTGTACTTCAGTAAGAAATCTATTTCGTGAGCGATAACATTAAGCATGAATGCGGTATAGCCCTCATTCGATTATTAAAGCCACTCTCCTATTACCATAAAAAATATGGAACTCCTCTGTATGGTTTAAATAAATTGTATCTCCTGATGGAAAAGGAGCACAATCGCGGGCAAGATGGAGCTGGAATTGCTACAATTAAAATAGACCTCGCTCCGGGCTATAAATTTTTAGACAGGAGAAGAAGTATATCCCCAACCGCCATTAAGGATATTTTTGAGGATATTTTTAAAAAAACAGGTAAAATCCAGAAAAAAAACCCGGAGCGCTATAACAATACCGACTGGATGAAAAAAAATGTGCCTTTCACCGGCGAGGTATTGATGGGCCATTTGCGCTACGGAACTTACGGAAGAAATGATATTGACAGTTGCCACCCCTTTGTGCGGGAAAATAACTGGATGACCAGAAATCTTGTTCTTGCAGGTAATTTTAATATGGTGAACAACGATGAGCTGTTTCAGCAATTATTGGAACTCGGTCAGCACCCTACACAATTTGTGGATACCGTTACCGTAATGGAAAAGATAGGTCACTTTTTGGATAATGAAGTGCAGAATTTATTTGACGAAAGAAAAGAATATCACGACAATAAAACATTGACTCAATTAATTGCCAGCGATCTGGATGTGCAACGAATTTTAGCCCGTTCTGCAAAAGATTTTGAAGGAGGATATGCAATGACAGGCATGTTTGGACACGGAGACGCATTTGTGTTGCGCGACCCGAATGGAATTCGCCCGTTGTATTATTATCAGGATGATGAAGTTGTGGTTGCTGCAAGTGAACGCCCCGCTATTATGACCACTTTTGATGTTCCTTTTGATTCGGTAAAAGAATTAACTCCCGGACATGCATTAATTATTAAAAAGAAGGGAACAGTGCGGGAAGCAATGTGCAAGCCGCAGGGAGAAAAACTTTCCTGCAGTTTTGAACGCATTTATTTCTCCCGCGGTAACGATAAAGAAATTTACGAAGAGAGAAAAAATCTCGGTCGCGTTTTAACCGACAAAGTTTTAAAAGCCGTTAATTACGATTTTGAAAATACCATTTTTTCTTTTATTCCCAACACGGCAGAAATTGCATTTTATGGATTAATAAAAGGAATAGAAGAATATCTTGCTTTACACAAGGCGGAAGAAATAAATAAACTAAATGGCAACAAAAATATTGAAGCCATTCAAAAAATATTAAGTCTGCGCCCACGGGTAGAAAAACTTGCATTAAAAGATGTAAAACTGCGCACCTTTATTACAAACGATCACGATCGAGGCGATCTTGTGAGCCATGTGTATGATGTTACCTATGGTCAGGTAACGGATAGTAAAGACACCATCGTTTTATTAGACGATTCTATAGTGAGAGGAACTACCTTACGCCAAAGTATTATTGCAATTTTGGATAGATTACACCCTAAAAAAATAATTATCGTTTCTTCTGCACCGCAAATTCGTTATCCCGATTGTTACGGAATTGATATGAGCAAAATGGGTGATTTCGTAGCCTTTCGCGCAATGATGGAATTATTAAAAGAGGCGGGAAAAGAGGATATGGTAAATGAAGTGTATGAGGAATGTAAAGTTGTAAATAAACTTCCCAACGAAAAAACGCACAACGCAGTAAAAAAATTATACGACCAATTTACCGAAGAACAGATCTCCAATAAAATTGCCGCGATCGTAAAAGCGCCTACTATAAAAGCGAAGGTTGAAGTTATTTATCAAACGGTTGATAATCTTCATCTTGCAGTTCCAAAAAATTTAGGTGATTGGTATTTTACCGGAAATTATCCTACTCCCGGTGGAAATAAAGTTGCAAATAAAGCCTTTATGAATTTTGTGGAGAAGAAGGATGTGAGGGCGTATTGAGAATAAACTCTTTCAAAAATATATTTCTAAGAAATTAACCCGGGCTTTTACTTTTGTTTGCTTCCTTTTTATGGGCTACAAGAATTAATACAGTCATAATTGCTAATGCAGTAAGCGAGGATTCAAGGGTCCCTAAATTAAGTCCGCCTTTAGCTACAGGTTTTGTTAATAAATCGCCGAAGGTTGCTCCAAAAGGTCTTGTAAAAACAAAGGCAATCCAGAAGAGTATAATGTGGTTGATTTTGGTGACGTAGTGCAATAAAACAACTATCAAAATAATACCGGCAGTTACCAAAGCGCCGTATGCATATCCTAAGTTTGCCACATCACTTAAATAATCGCCAAATGCAGTTCCTAAACTATTTGAAAATAGAATTGCAATCCAATAATAAATTTCTTTATTTGAATTAAAAATTGGATATACTTCTAAATTTTTGAATTTTTTATACCATAATAATAAGGTAATAACGAGACCTGAAAATAAAATGACACTTCCACCGGTATATCCAAGGTGTAAACTTCTATCAATAAAATCTGAAATTTCTGTTCCTAAAGTAGTAGTGGCAATAATTACCAACCAATAAAAGACGGGAATGTATTTTTTGCGTGTCAGTTGAATACTAAGCACGATGAGTAAGAAGATAAAGGTTATGCCCAGTGCAACAGCATAACCGAGATTTAAGGTCATTGAAATAAAGTCGCCGAAGGTTTCACCTAAGGTGGTGGCTACAATTTTCATGATCCAAAATAGGAGTGTTATTTCGACAACTTTATTTTGATTTTCCATTTTATATTCTTGATCAAAGTTACAACTAATTCGTATTGAAAAATAAACAAAATGGGAATAATAATTTGATGTTCATTGTTGTAATTTAAGCTTTTTATTTAATTGCGAGGCTGATCTACATTCTGCGCAACAACGGAAAAAATTGCATCACACCCTAAACTCAGATAAAGATTCAGACTGTATTTCCCCACAACTCATTGATTATATGAATTTAATTATATTCTCAGATCACTATATTTGATTTCTGCTTCTTTTTCGTTTTTATTTTAGGTTGTTCTGCTTCAAAAACGTAAGTTAATGTCAAATCTATAAAGCGATCGGTTTTTATTAATTCATCAAATTCCTTTCTAAGCGCCAAATACTCTGCATCCTAATTTTTAAATGTATTTCTTTGAATTTGATTATGCCTTTAAAAATGCATCTGATTACAAATTAACAGATAATATTTATATCAAAATAATTAGTTACTCTGAATTGTTGTTTGAAAAAAAACTCCACTCGTGTAAAGGATAATTTAGATGCAGAGGAATTAAATAATTTGAACGAATAAATTTTAATCCCAAATTAATCAATATGCATTCGCAAATTAATTAAGCTATGGATTTAATTGGGTTTACCCTGATTAGCGGGTCAAATTTATTTTCTGGGGAGCATCTGTCATTTCAATATCATCA